>NZ_JBRILT010000029.1:0-62645 GCF_052977065.1 Shewanella sp. 125m-1 | reverse complement strand
GGTTCTAGGTTCTAGGTTCTAGGTTCTAGGTTCTAGGTTCTAGGTTCTAGGTTCTAGGTTCTAGGTTCTAGCAAAGCTAAAGGTATCAGGCTACGCCTGACTAGGGTCGTGAGCTGGAAGCTCACGACCTTTTATCAAAGTAGTTTGATTAGCTATAACTGCGGGCGAAGCCCCGCGATGTTGATTGTTAGACGCAGTCTAACTTAAAGCTCAAACAAAGTTTGATGGCCAGCAGCCATAGATGCAATCTAACTCCCCCAACTTTAGTCAAAGTGTAAAATTGACATCGACAGCCCATAGCTAAATACTGTTAAAAAGACACACCCGAGTGACCTAGGCTGATCCTAGTATCAGCACGCTGGAATGTGCACGCTAAAACACTCGTCCAAGGTTAACGAATTAACCTGAAATTGGAGCGCCAATGTCACTGAGTCAAAGCGACCTTACCCGTATAGCACTGGATATCACATCAGGGCTGTCAGATCACGACAGATACTCAAGGCTTCTTGATACCATACGTCAAACTCTGCACTGTGACGCCGCCGCGCTGCTGCAATTTAGCGGTAAACATTTTACCCCACTGGCTATCGATGGTTTGAGTCCCGATGTACTTGGCAGGCGCTTTATATTGAGCGAGCACCCAAGACTTGAGGCCATCGCTCGCGCGGGTGATGTGGTAAGATTTCCAGCCGACAGTAAACTGCCCGACCCTTACGATGGTTTAATTCCCCATCAAGAAGACCATTTAATGGTACACGCCTGTATTGGCCTGCCTTTAGTCGCTAACGGCGCGCTTATCGGCGCGGTCACTATCGACGGTTTTGACCCAGAGCAGTTCAATAGCTTTAGCGATAAAGAGCTACGCACCTTAAGCGCTATCGCGTCGGCATCACTTAACAATGCCCTGCTTATCGAAAAGCTAGAAAAACAGGCGCTGCAATCTCAAGAGCCGCCATCGTTCAACCACAATAGCTCAGACAGTGAAGTGGAAATTATTGGTCAATCCTCTGCTATCCAAACACTGCAAAACGAGCTTAATGTGGTAGCCAGTACCGACCTTAATGTGTTGATTTTAGGTGACACGGGGACCGGTAAAGAACTGGTTGCCAAATCAATCCACCAGCGTTCGCTGCGAGCAGGTAAACCGCTGGTGTATTTAAACTGCGCCGCCCTGCCTGAGTCCGTTGCTGAAAGTGAGTTATTTGGTCATGTAAAAGGCGCCTTTACTGGCGCGATTAGCCATCGTAGCGGAAAGTTCGAGACGGCCGATAAAGGCACCCTCTTTTTAGATGAGATCGGTGAATTACCACTGTCCTTACAGTCAAAATTATTGCGGGTATTACAGTATGGCGATTTACAAAAAGTCGGCTCTGATAAAAGCTTAAAGGTTGATGTGCGCATCATCGCCGCCACCAATAAAGATCTCAAGCAAGAAGTCTTGGCCGGACGCTTTAGGGCCGATCTTTATCATCGTTTAAGCGTATTCCCAGTCATAGTGCCACCACTAAACGAGCGCGAAGGCGATGTAATCTTATTAAGCGGCTTTTTTGTCGAGCATAGCAGAGAAAAGCTCGGTTTAAAGAGCCTGAGATTAAGCCCTGACAGTATTAACCTGTTAAATAGCTATGATTGGCCGGGTAACGTACGAGAACTTGAACATGTTTTGCGCCGCGCGGCGGTATTGTCCAGAGCGCAGTCTCAGTCAGATATTGCGGTGATCACCCCGCAACACTTTGACTTGCGTGGTCAAGACAAGCAGCAGCTTGAGACAACATTTAAAACAGCAACGCAAACCCGCCAAACAATAGCCATTGAGCAAACGCTAAAACAAGCTACTGAAGCGTTTCAGGCGCAATATATTAGCCAGACATTAGTCGCTAACAGCAACAACTGGGCGGCAACGGCCAGAGCGCTAGATGTCGACTCCGGTAACCTGCACCGACTCGCTAAACGTATCGGCATTAAATAAAACCTTGGCTGATATCGCCTATATAATTCAGTAGATTAAGCTGATATAAATTGGCCTGTTTATTCATGCTAAAAAGGCCGTTAAAAGGAATTAAGACTAAATTGCAGCGATTAATAACCCACTCCATTACTGCGTTATCGATACTCATGCTCTCTTTGCCCGTGAGCGCCCAGGACACACATGAGCCTAAAGCCTGTGAGCTGAGCACGCTTGCTCAGCCGCTATTTCATGCCGAGCAGCGATTGCAGTATCGTCTGCTTGATAATGGTCTTCAAGTTCGGATTCTGCCTTTAGACGATACACAAGCCGTTTCCATTGCCAGCCAGTTTGATGTGGGCTCCCGCAATGAAGTTAACGGCCAGACCGGTTATGCTCACCTGTTTGAACACATGTTATTTAAGGGCAGTAAACATGCCCCCGGCGACAGTTATACTCAAACCATGAGCGCCTTAAGTGGCCAGTTTAATGCCAGCACTTTTTTTGATTTCACCAATTACTACTTAACCGTGCCCTCCCAAGCACTCGAGCTGAGTTTGTGGCTTGAGGCCGACCGTTTTCGTTATCCGACCTTGAATGAGACGACGGTAAAAAATCAGCAAGCTGCTGTACTCGAGGAGATGGCCACCAGCATAGATAATCAGCCTTATGTGCGCAGCGCGATGGAGTTCTTACTGTCGCAAGTTGAGAATACGCCCTATGGTCATGCGGTGATTGGCAGCGTGGCTGATGTCAAGGCGGCCACACCCGAGAGCTTAAACGCTTTTCATCAACGCTATTACCGCCCCGATGCCATGCAGTTAAGCTTGGTGGGCGATATTCCAGCTCAAACCCAGTCTTGGGTAGATGAGCAGTTTGGTGACTGGCAAGCACCCAACATTGAGCGGACACAATTAAGTGATCTTAAGATAACCCCACAGCCTGTGCATGGTGAGATTATCGATGAGAGAGGCCCCTGGCCTGCGGTGCTATTAGCGTGGCACACTGCGGGGAGCAACTCACCCGATGCAGCCGGATTAGCCTTACTTGAGGCCTATCTGTTTCAAAACAAAAGCAGCCTCATTCAAGGCACTAGCCTTAACGACCCCGACCAGCTGTTAAGTTACTCTATCCCGTTAACGATGACCCATCACGGCGTAACTAACTTAGTATTAGTGCCACGCGCGCGCACTTCGCTCGATAGGCTCACTGAAAATGTGCAGGGCTTAATCGACACAGTGACAGACAAGCCGATATCAGCTGCCAAACTGTGTCAGCTAAAACAAATTTGGCTTAATAAAGCGCTAGCGCGTTTAGACTCACCATCACAACTAGCAAAAGCACTGTCGGCCACAGCCCCGCAAGATAAGCATCATCCACTGACCGGGCCTTGGCAGAGAGTTAACGCCGTAACACCTGCACAACTGCAAGCTATTGCCCAAGGCTATTTTAGCCAAAATGGGGTGCGTCTCGACCTGCTTCCGCCTTGGTATATTCGCGCCACTAAGTCAGTTTTAGAACTCTTGCCTAAGGGAATGACCGACAGCCTTGAAGAGGGAGTAATGTGATGAAGCCATATATTGAAAAGCCGCTGAAGCAACAATTTAAGCCACTAGCCTGTGGCACGCTACTGCTAAGCGTAATATTAAGTCTATTGGGCTGCCAGCAAACCCAGATAACATTTACCCCAACCGCTGAGCCGCAGCTGCCAGTATTTGATAAGCTGCAGGGCGCACCAGAGATTGCCGCACTAATCTATCAAGCCGCCACTCCCATTGAGCGTGTAGTACTGCCGATTGAAATTGAAGCCGAACCTGATGCTGTACTTGAGCCTAGGTTAAAACCAGAGCTTGAACTGTACCTATTTGACGATACGCCCTCTGGGTTAAATCATCTGTCGCTAGTGGCTTATAGCCAAACTCCGATGGCAAACCTTGATGTGCTGGTGAATGCTTTTCGCGAAAAAACCCGCTACTTAGCGCAGCAATCAAACTTAGCCTGCGCTGAGAGTCTGCGTATTCGCCCAAGCATGCACAGCCTGACGATTAGTATCGATTGCCCCGACTCCCCCGCCCTTGCTAGTGAGTTGTTAATGCAGTTTTGGCAAGCCGCTAGTGTTAACCAAATGGGCAGTTTTGATGAAATAGGCAGTTTTAACGAAATAGACATCGCCAATGTGCGCCGCCAACTCAAGTTGGCTAAACATATCAATGCCTATAGCGGCGCCGAAATTGATGATGTGTGGGCTAAAAAAATCCTCGGTGAGCAACATGTTTATAATCAAGTGCTCAATGACAAAACCCTTGCTGATGAGCTTGACTTAACCAAGCTTAACCAAGTCAGAGACACGATTTTCACCCAATCTAACTGGGCACTGTTTGCCAATCTAAGCCTTGGACAAGACAAGCAGTTTACTTCTGCGGTGACAAAGCAATTTAGCTCGTTAATCTCTACTGCCCAGCTCGCAAACTCAGCGGCGAGCAGCAAATTGACAACGCGTTCTAGTGCCGTGATGGACTCTAGCCCTACTGTCATCCCAGCTATCAGTCCTGCAGTCGATATCAGCAATGATAACAAGACACTGTTTATCATCGATGTCCCTGGTAGCGTACAAACACAGGTACGTATCGGCTACCCACTGGATGCCAGAGATACAAGCAAGGATAGCATTCAAGATTGTAAACTACTGGCCAGCTGGCTTGGGCGCAGTTTTTCAGGCCGGCTGTATTACGATCTACGCGAAGTGCGCGGGCTAACCTACGGCATCTATGGCCGCTGCTTTGATAACCCATTATCACGCACGCTTAAGTTTTACGGCAGCACTAAGCTTGAGCACTCAGGTGCCTTTATCAGCGGCGTGTTAGATCATTTAGCATTAGCAAGCCAAACGCCGGCATCAACGGCAGAGGTCAGTACCTTAAAGAACTACCTCACTAGTCAGCAGATGCTACGCCAAGCCAACTACCGCGCCGTCGAGTTCGATAGCATAAAGCAGTTAGTGCGCGGCTATGAACCTGAGCGCGAGCAAAAAGAGGCCGCAAGGTTGGCAAGCTTAACCCCTGCACAGCTACAACAGATTGCCAGCTCGGTATTTAACAATACGCCCTATATCGTGATTAGAGGCGATGGCGACAAAATACGCGAAGATATTAAGCAAAAATTGCCCGAGTGGAACATTGTTAACGCCAGTGTCGATTAGCCAACATGACTCGCCGTGGCGACAATAACGCTCTGCTCATCTGCCAGCATTCAGGCTATGCCATCCCTATGGCCATCCCTATGACAACCCCTATCACATAACAGTGGTGACATAGGGGTTGCATAGCGGTGATGGCGTACCACTGACCCGCCAATTTACACCACCGACTATTGATGCTTTTTCAAGCGCCAAACTATCAAGTTTGCGACTGAGATATCAGCCTTAAAAAATAAATCACATTTAGATTTCAGTTCTTCAACGTTGCGGTCGCATTAACTTGCAAAATTGGGTTTATTTTAAGGAACTGTAATGCATTCGAGCATGACCAAATTTGCTATCGATGATGGCTCTACCAATGTAAAAATCAGCTGGATTGACAACGGTCAAGTGCGTAGTGTTACCTCACCTAACTCTTTTCGTAAGGACTGGAAAAGTGCTGCTTTACTCAGTGATCGCAAAGTATTTAACTACCAAATCGCATCGACTAAATACACCTACGATGCCACATCTGACAAAGCACTTTCTACCACTCATGTTGCCTTTCAATATGATGACTTAAACCTACTTTCTGTTCACCATGCCCTACTGCAAACGGGTGTTAAGCCAGGTCCTGTCAGTATTTTGGTTACCTTGCCCATCACCGAGTACTACAAAGCTGACGATTGTCAGAAAAACGAAGAAAATATCGCACGTAAAAAAGCTAACTTGATGCGCGAAATTACGCTTAACAAGGGCGAGCTATTTACCATTGTTGACGTTGAAGTGCTGCCAGAAAGCCTACCGGCCGTGTTGACCACACTGATGGACTCAGGCGTTAACGAGTTCGCTAAATCATTAGTGATTGATTGCGGTGGCACAACCTTAGATATGGGCGTGATTGTCGGTGAATTTGACGATGTATCGGCTGTTTATGGCAATGCCGAGATTGGCGTGTCTATGGTCACCAACGCAGCGAGAAAAGCCTTATCTGCGGCAGACAGCGACGCGAGTTACTTAGTGGCTAACGAGCTCATTAAGCGCCGCCATAACCGCGAGTTTGTTGAAGAAGTCATTAACGATATCAGCAAGGTAGACTGGGTACTTGAGCGTATCGAAGACAAGATTGCCGAGCTCGGTGCGGCTGTTGCCTATGAAGCTAAAACCTTTACCCGTAATCCAAACCGCATCTACTTAGTGGGTGGCGGCGCGATGCTGATTGAAAGCGCGATCCGCGATGCGTATCCGTCGCTGGGCGAAAAGATTGTGATGGTGAAAGATCCGCAAGAAGCGCTATCACGCGAGATCTGCTGCTACCACGCGGCAGAGCCAAGCGACGCGGCTTAAAGGGACCCTTATGCGCATTCGATTCAATGTAGGTCTAGAGCCTGAAATCTATGACAGCCACAGCTACGCCATAAAAACCCTAAGGGGTTGGCAACAGCAGGAAAAAGCGCGTAATGATGAGACGGATATCGTGCTACAGCGCCGTATTCAGTTTCATCGCGATCTCTATCTATCGGGATTATTCCTGCATGAATTGGCGCCGCAGTTGCCGTCTATGCTCACTCAGACTCTGCTACAAGATAAGGTGAACTGCCAAACCTTAGTGTGCCAGATCCGCTCAGCGGGCCTGTCTTTAGAATCGAGTGAAGATAACGGTTTATCTGAGCAGCAGTGGCTAAAGTTAACCTCTATGCTTGAGGGCGCTAGCTTACCTAATCAGCAAAGCGAGCCATTGAACCTAAGCTCAATTGAGCAGCAACTTGAGCAGTTACAACAAGGGCAGGAGCAGTTAAGTAAACTGTTCAATAACTTGCCCGCCGTAGCAGACACGGTGCAGCCTCATGCAGAAATTGATTTAGCCGCGCAATTTAGTCAGCTTAAACAGGGGCAGGACAAGTTAATGGCACAGATAAAAAGTCTATCTAGCCAATTAGCCCAAACACCTGCCAGCGCGCCAGCGAACGATGAGGCACCAAACTTAGCGACTCAACTTGAGCGAGCAAGCCGAGTAAAATCCAAAGGCCTGTGGTAATTTTTTACAGTACTTTATTTTCAGTGCTATTAATTTTCAGTGCTTAATTTTCAGTGCTATAAAACAGTTACAATAAAAAAATCCACCTTGTTAAGGGTGGATTTTTTTTGGCTTTAGTTCTAGCTGTGCATTTTTGAGCAAGATTGAACGCTAGAAACAAAAAAGCAGAGCCAAGACTCAATGTCTCAGCTCTGCCCTTCTTCCAACTCGATACATTAATAAGAACGAGCCAGCCCTTACATTAGTATTAGCGGATACATTAGTACTAACTACTATACAAGGTATTAGCTTTTATATAAGTATTAGCTTTTATATAAGTATTAGCTAGCTTGCGCTAGGTACTTTGCCATCTCAACCGCAGGCACCATTCCGCCGCCCGTCGCCCACACCACGTGTGTCGCGTTGCTCATCATCTCAGGTGTTAGCCCCATACGCGCTTGATACTGTGTATCGCCGCTCACTCTAAGTGCGCCCGGCATCCCCGCTAGGGCCGATGGCTCAAGCTCAATGCCCTCACTCTTAGCCAGTAAACCAAGTAGGTCATACATGTGCTGATCGCTTAAGGTGTAATAACCATCAAGCATACGCTCCATGGCGCGGCCGACAAAACCTGATGCACGGCCTACGGCTAAACCATCGGCTGCCGTGACGTTATCGATACCTAAGTCCTGTACCGCAATTTCATCATGCAGACCCGTGTGTACGCCAAGTAGCATACAAGGAGAATGTGTCGGCTCAGCAAAGAAGCAATGTACGTTATCACCAAACGCTAACTTAAGACCAAACGCCACACCACCAGGGCCACCGCCTACACCACAAGGTAGGTAAACAAACAGCGGATGCTCGCTATCAACCTTGATATCAGCGCCGTCAAACTGCGCTTTTAAGCGCTCACCAGCCACTGAATAACCAAGGAACAACGTGCGCGAGTTTTCATCGTCGATGAAGAAGCAGTTAGCATCAGACTCAGATGCCTTACGACCTTGCTCTACCGCAACGCCATAGTCTTGTTCATATTCAAATACATTCACGCCGTGGCTACGTAGCTTATCTTTCTTCCACTGACGGGCGTCAGCAGACATATGCACGCTAACGTTAAAGCCAAGCTTGGCGCTCATAATGCCGATAGACATACCTAGGTTACCGGTCGACCCCACCGCAATGCTATAACCGCTAAAGAAGCTCTTCATCTCTTCGGTGAACAGCATCTGATAGTCGTCAGACTCGTTAAGTTTACCTGCTGCAATCGCCAATTTTTCGGCGTGGGTTAGCACTTCATAAATCCCGCCACGCGCCTTGATAGAGCCTGAAATCGGTAAGTGGCTGTCTTTTTTCAGCATCAGTTTACCGGCAATCTTTTGGCCGTATTTGGCTTCTAGCGCCTGCTTCATCTGTGGGATCTCAACCACTTCTGACTCAATAATACCGTTAGATGCAGCAGTCTCAGGGAAGGCTAACGCTAGGTAAGGAGCAAAACGCTGCAAACGCGCGCTGGCATCGGCCACATCAGTGCTGTCTAAGCCTACATAGGGTAGTGATTCCGCTAAGTGGGTCGCCTTGGTTTCAAACCAGCTGACTTCTTCTAGATTGATAAGCTTAGTCAGCAAAGGGAAGTCATTTATCAGTTGTTGAGTATTCATGGTTTCAGGTTCCCTTTAGGATTAAATAACATAAGAAAGAGCAAAGGTCGCAGCCAGTGCCACAAGTGAGGCGATAAAGGTTGCGGTGGTGTAATACATAAATGTTTGTTTCATCGTGGCGCCGGTGTACTGCTTAACGAGCCAGAACAGTGAGTCGGTAACGATAGTGCAGCCGATTGCGCCAGAACCGATAGCTAAGGTCACGATAACGGGGTTCAAGTCTGGGTAAAGCACTAATAACGGCGACACAATCGCAGTTGCGCCCATCATGGCCACAGTTGCTGAGCCAACGGCTGCGTGCAGGATAATGGCCACTAACCAAGCAAGTAGCACAGGGTGCATATCAAGGTTTGCTAGAATTTGCGCCAGGCTATCGCCCATGCCGCTGCCACTTAATACACCGTTAAACGCGCCGCCCGCACCGATAATCAGCAAGATATTAGCAATTGAGGCGAAGCTGTCTTCGGTTTTAGTCAGCAAGGTGCCCATAGTCATCTTGTTGCGTAGACCTAGCAGGTAATAAGCCACGAACGCTGCGATAAACATCGCGGTGATTGGGTTACCGATAAATTCAAGCGTGGTGTAAAGCGCAGTACCCGGCTCCATGTACAGCTCGGCCACGGTTTTAACCAACATCAAGATAATTGGCAAAAGGATAGTGAACAAGGTGGTGCCAAGTGATGGTAACTCGCTCTCTTTACGAGCAGTGACTTCACTAAACTCAGCGGGCACTGGTAGGTGCGGCAATTTATCGCCAAACAGCTTAAGGAACAGTGGACCACCAATTAACGAAGCCAGTAGACCGATGAGTAGCCCCCAGATGATCACAGAGCCAACATCAGCGCCTAGTGCGTTAGTCACAAACAATGCTGCAGGGTGTGGCGGCACGATGCAGTGCACGGCCATCAATGCAGTACATAACGGAATGGCGAGCTTTAACAGTGAAGTATTGGTTTTGCGCGCTATAGAGAATGCCAGTGGGATCAGCAATACCACGCCAACTTCAACGAACAAGGTGATACCACAAATAAGGCCGACTAATACCATAATGACATCGGGGCTTAAGTAGCGAGACTTTAGCAAGGTGATGCCAATACGCTCGGCTGCGCCTGAGATCTCCATCATCTTGCCTAGGATGGTACCTAGACCGATAACAATCGCCAAGAAGCCTAAGGTGCCACCAATGCCAGACTCCATCGCCTTGATCATTTCAAGTGGTGCCATGCCCATCATGCCACCCACAAAGAAACTGGCAAGTAGCAGAGCAAGGAAAGGATGCAACTTGAACTTAACGATGCTAATGACAATCAACAAGATACTACAAAGCAGAGTACCAATAATCCACAGCTGTGATTCCATTGTATTTCTCTATTGGTTAAAAGGAGTTCAAAAGGTATTGAAACGTGGCGCTATTAAATCCAAACAATGGAATGCTGACAAAAGATATAAATCAGCGTTCGCTTGAGCCAGATTGTGGCAACCAGTACTTAGTCGTCACAAAAGTGCTTTTAACATGACCCAAGCATCAAGTGTGTTGATAAAATCGGTGCTAAAAGGCGGCTTAGAGTAAAATGTGCCCATCAAAATTTGAGATGTTAGTCATGTACTCCCAACAAGATGTATTCAGCAGAAACCGTTTACTCAGCAGTTATCAGCTTGCAAAGCTGCATACCTTCGAAGTAGTGGCTCGTCACCAATCTTTTTCGCTCGCCGCAGAAGAGTTATGCGTTAGCCCCTCAGCCGTGAGTCATAGAATTACCGCGCTGGAGACTGAATTAGGCTTCAAGCTGTTTTCTCGCTTTCACCGCAGAATTGAGTTAACAGAAGATGGCAAGCGACTGTTTTCAAAGTTGAAGGACAGCTTAAAAAGCCTGAATCAGGAAGTGTTTGAGATTAAAAACCAAGAGGTGTCGGGTAAGTTGACCATCTATTCTCGCCCCTCTATCGCCCAGTGTTGGCTGGTGCCTAAAATTGCTAATTTTAGCCGTCAGTACCCGGCGATTTCGATCAACATTTTGACCGGCAATGAAAACGTTAACTTCAACAGTTTTCATATCGATCTGGCCATCTATTACGATAATCGCCCGCGCAGTAAACTGTTTTGTCAGCACTTGATGGATGAGACCATTATGCCGGTCTGCAGCCCAGAATACGCCGCCGAGCACGACCTGATTGGCAAGCCAGAGCACCTGAGTCGCTGCACCCTGCTGCACGACAACCAAGCCTGGGAATATGACTCAGATTGCGATGAATGGAAGTACTGGGGAGAAAAGCTTGGGGTCAATATTGATGACAGTCGCTCAATCGGTTTTGACCGTTCTGACTTGGCTGTTATTGCTGCCATGAACCATGCAGGCATCGCCATGGGACGCGGACAACTGGTGAGTAAGCGCATTGTGCGAGGGGAGCTCATCGCGCCTTTTGCAGGCCAGCAAGTAACATGCGAACAAACTTATTATGTGGCTTCTCATGATAAAGATCTCAACCCCAAAGCTAAGCTGTTTGTTGACTGGCTAAAAAAGCAAGCAAACCATACTTTATGATGCAGCCCGATTAAATTTACTCATATAGCGTGATGCCCAATAAGTAAGCTCAAGCTGATATACTCTCGCCATCTAACGTAATGAGCCCTATGTGAAACCATGACTAATCAAGCCTGCAACTTAATCAGCCAACAGGTCGAACACGGCGGCAGTGATGAGCCGCTGTCACAGAGTGGTCCACAGGCTCGCTACCTGCAGCAGGTAGAGCGGCTGCTGATTATTGATGACAGCGCGCAGCACCAAGCCGTTAATGCGCTCGAGCAATTGCATCAGCGGCTAACTCAAATGCCTCAAATGAATGGCCATGCAAATCCAGTCTGTCAGGGGCTGTATTTATGGGGTGATGTTGGCCGCGGTAAAACCTATTTGATGGATCTGTTTTACAATAGCCTTGAGGGTGGTGCTAAAACTAACGTCCCTAAGCTTAGATTGCACTTTCATCGCTTTATGGCACGGATCCATAAAGACTTGATTAGCGAAGCGGGTAATCGTGATCCACTCAAGCGCATTGCCAAACGGGTCGCCAAAGAGTGCCGCGTGTTATGTTTTGATGAGTTTTTTGTCAGTGATATTGGCGATGCCATGATTTTAGCCAAGCTGTTTGAAGCGCTATTCGAGCAAGGTATTACCTTAGTCGCCACCTCCAATACCCCGATTCATGAGCTATATAAAAATGGCTTACAGCGACAACGTTTTTTACCCACTATCGACCTGCTAAACCGCTTTACCCAAGAAATCCATTTAAGCGGCGAGCAAGACCACCGCTTACATCCATCTGCGGCGACAAGCCTGAGCCCACGCTACTTTGTTAACGCGCCCGTCCAAGAACAGGCTGCCGAAAATAACGACATGAAAGAGCAGTTTGAGCGTATTTTTAGCGCTTGCTCTAATGCTGATACCGATACTAATGCAGGTGCAAGTGCATTAATTTCAGCGCCGCTGTTAATTCATGGCCGCATAATAGACACCGTAAAATACACGTCAAAAGTGGCCTGGTTTGAGTTCGACGCCCTGTGTGACGGCCCACGTTCGCAGCTCGATTACATCGACATCGCCAGCCGCTTCAGCACAGTACTGCTGACTCAAGTGCCTGTATTAGGCGGCGAGCCCCGCAGTTGGATTAGAGCCCGCGGCACCGAAGATGGCGCCCAGCACTTTACAACCACTGCAATTGAAAGCGCCAATACAACTGCCGCTATTGAAACGGCTGCATTTAACACTGCTGCTTTTGAAACGGGCAATAGACAACTGTCTTACGCGGTGAGTGATGACCCCGCGCGGTGTTTTATCAGCTTAGTAGATGAGTTATACGATCAAGGGGTTGAGCTATATATCCAAGCTCAGGTGCCAATGGAGCAGCTCTACACCGGCGGTGCACTCAGCTTTGAGTTCAGGCGAACATTGAGCCGTTTAACCCAGATGCAGAGTTTGCAATATTGATTGCCCTAAGAATACTCTCACCATCAGTGGTTGCAATGACCTGCGGCCTTAGCATGTGCCGATGCTCACAGCGAGTATATCCTTGTGAGCTCAACGAAAACATCTGATGTGAATGGATTCACACATGCCGCGGTGACATGAACGTCATAGCGCGGCCTTACCACCAAAGCCTCAGCCTTATCGACACTGAGTTAGAACAGCGGACTATCCAAGCTTATGCGGCTAACGTCAGAATGCTCAACAAATTCGATATCACATCTATTGCTCATCTCATGGTTACGGCATAATAGCGCCAATTACATTACAGAGTCGTAAATATGGACAACCAGCAAGAAAGTTACATGACTGAAGAAACCCTTATTGAAACAGTCGAAAATCAGATCGCCGACGGCGAACCGAAAAAGGTCAAAGAGACCTTGATGCGTTTGGTGATGACAGGAACGCCGCGTGAAGAAGCGATTCAATGGATGGCATGTGCGCTAGCGATTGAAGTCAGTGATGTGATGCTAAATGGTGCCTCATTTAACGAAAAACGTTACAACCAGCATTTAGATGCCATGCCAAATTTAGATTGGATGGAAGACTGATATTCACCTATGTCATATCGAGCTCTTTAATACCAAGCTCCTTGGCATCAACTTATTTCGCATGTTAAGTGGTGTTCTCGTTGCTATGCTGTTTGGGCTTTCTATACAAGAAAGCCCCGCACATCAAGCCGAGTTAACACCAAGCCCTACACCTCAAGCAAATGCACCTCAAACAAATGATCCTAAAACAAAGAGAGAATTCACCGTGAGCCAGCCACATACTCTGACATTAGATGACGTATCGTTTAATAAAAAAACAGGCCGAATTGATGTGTATCATGGTGATTATCAACACATCATTATCCCCGATAATTTTGATGGTATCCCCGTTACTAAGATCTGGGACTATGCTTTTTCAGAGGCTGAGGAGTTAAGCGAAGAATTCGAAGAGTTCCCAAAGAACCCAATCGCCAGCATCGTTATTCCTAATACAGTAACAGAAATCGGCGAAAGTGCGTTTCGACGCAATGCCCTAACCCAGATTGATATTCCGACTTCGGTCACTCGAATCGGCTATTATGCCTTTGCAGAAAACGCATTAACTCATGTCGATATTCCAGACTCTGTGACAGAAATCGTAGAGGGTGCATTCGCCAAGAATGCCTTAACCCACCTGACTCTGCCAAATTCACTGACTGAAATTAATGAGCGAGTGTTTCAATTTAATGCGTTAACCAGCATCACTATTCCTGATTCCGTGACTGAAATCGGTTTAGGCGCATTTAGGGGGAATGAACTTCAAAGCATCACCATTCCTGACTCGGTAACTGACATTGGTTCAGAAGCGTTTGCAGATAATGCCATAACCTATGTTTTGATCCCGACTTCGGTCACTTACATGGGTGATGACGCTTTTACCGATAACCCATTAAGGGGCAGGATTATCAAAGGCTTTGGCAATAAAAAGCCGCGCAGAGAACTCTCTGACGAAGAGTGGCTCGAAGCCTTTGGTGACTTATAAGGTTAAGTCCCCCAAACCTGAGGTTGAGTATCAAGCAGCGCCTGACCAAGGTAGTGAGCTTCCAGCTCACACACGGGCAAAAGGGGGACAACAGCTACCCCCTCTTGACCATTTCTTTCATAAAGAGTCCGAGCCCCGACGAAGTTGTTGATCCTCATACTCCAATAAAAATTGACTAACGGCTCAGATGGGACATCTGATGTGAATGGACTCACAAATGCCGCGATGGCATATATGCCAAAGAGCGGCCATGTCCCCCCGAGCCTGAACCATCATCCATGATGATTCCACGACACTATTTTGGGTAAAGAGTCATCTTTATTTCGGCAACTCCGATGGGGAACAGTGTTTTCTGTAAGCTATTCCAACCAATTAGCGATTGATTTATGGTTCAAGATAGAAGAACAGAGTATTAAGATTCGAATAGTTTACTCTGACCCCACATTTCGGCATCAGCCACTTTCGAAAATATCAATAACCTTTTTTGAAACGCTTGGCTGCACTTTGAGCGCTATTAATGAGTTTGCCTAAGGCTCTGTCTTTACTGCGTTTCTCTGCCAGCGTTGCACCATTGAGTGCTTGCTCTTTGAGTAACTTCTGAAAACTATGTAAACGCCTTTCTGTTAAATCACCATTTTTGATGGCTCTTTGCACTGCACAACCCGGTTCAGAATCATGGGAGCAATCAGAGAAGCGACATTGCTGCGCAAGCTCTGTAATTTCAGCAAATGTTTCACTCACACCATGCTCACTGCCAGCAAGCTGTAATTCACGCATTCCTGGGGTATCCATTAGAACGCCACCGCTTGCTAATACCTTGAGTGCCCGGTGTGTTGTGGTGTGGCGCCCCTTACTGTCATCCTCGCGAATGCCGCCTATTTGCTGAGATTCAAAGCCCAGTAAGCTATTAACTAGGGTTGATTTACCCACGCCAGATGAGCCCATAAAGGCAATGGTTCTACCATTACGACAGTACGCTTCAAGCAGTTTAATATCTTGGCTATCAAGCGCATTGAGAGTATGCACCTGCAACATAGAATCTAACTGCTGTACTTGCTCTCGCTTAGCATCGGCATCTTCACACAGATCAGATTTAGTTAACAGGATCACCGGCTCAACCATCGCTTCGCGGGCGAGGGTGAGGTAGCGCTCAATTCGGCTCAAACTAAAGTCATGATTCAGAGAAGAGACAATCATGACAATATCGATATTGGCTGCAATCAGCTGAGTCGCCACCTTAGACCCGGGCGCTTTACGCTCGAATAGTGACTGACGTTCAAGACTTCGATGCAATCTTAGTTGGTCATCAAATAACACCCAGTCACCAACACAAATTTTCTCATCAATCACAGTAAAAGTGAGACTTTGCAGCCCTTGCTCCGACATCACCACGATACGGTCACGATGCTGTTCCATTACTCGACCGATAGCAAAATCAGTTAGGTCTTCTAAGCTCAGCTGTTGCTGAAAAAATGGTTTCCATCCAAGTTGTTGAAGTGTTGGAGTTTGGCTATTCACGTACTGTTTTCTCACATCTAATGGTTGTATTCATCTTAGAGGCATTTAGCCAGAGACAATTGAATATTTCCGACAGTTTATAAATTCGATAAGCTTAAAGAGAATTAGATCTGACACCGCCATAAGCATCAATGGTCAGCCCACGCTCTTTTTCATAGGTTTGGGGTAAAGCCTAGCAGCTTCTTTAGGTAGCGGATCAAATGAGGTTGCTCGCTAGAGCCGAACTTAAAGGCGACATCCACCCAATCAAGTTCTGCTGAATCTCGTTGATACACATATTCTAGCATCTTTTCCAAGCGGTTCATTGATTGGCATTGTTTAAGGGGTAGCCCAGTAACCCGCTGAAAACTTCTGTCGAGTGTGCGCTGTGAACAATAAAGCTTGTCACAATAGACACTTCCAATATCCCTATAGGTCAGATGCCAAGGAGCGGCCTGCCCCAAGAAAACTATGCCCACATTCCTGTGGGCATCATGACACATTTTTAGATAAGCAGTCTTCAACCTACTTCGGCAATTTCGATAGGGAATAGATGTTTTCTGGGATCTAAATAATCTTATTTAGTTTTGAATTATGGCTAAAACAAACAGATTCAGTTTGCACCACATTAACTCTTAAATTAACTCTTACTCTGACCCAACGTTCCTTGACCCAACCATCCTAAAAAGGGATCAGAGTTTACACATTGCGAACGATAAAGCTGTCAGCGGCTGAGGTCATTTGCCGATACATCAGATAACAGACGGGTATTAATATCAAAGAGAACACCGCCAAAATCACAATTATAAACAGATGCATTGTTGGCTTAATAACTGCTGTATCGGGGTTGCTGGGGTTGTAGTGCACTTGGATCTTTTTGCCACGAGGAAACTCTGCCACCAAGGCTTCGGCCTCCTCCAAAGAATAACCAGGGATGGCACCTGTGATGTCGGTCTTATTACTCTTGTGGTAGATTTTGCCGTCAACAGCATAGAAGTACTCAATAGCAACCTCGTAATGAGATTCTGCGCTGCTTCTTTCATGGTAGCGCTCAATAAGCCAGCAATTTACCACCATCCCCTTAGCCGTAGGCCAATTAAAAGCAGCATGAGACTGATGTACGACATAGGTTGCCACCCCAACAGCACAAGAGAACATGATAAACATAAACCACATTAAATTTGAAACCTGCGACAGCTTAAACCGCTTCACTATTATTCACCTCAATATCCGCGTTACTTTTCTTGTTGCTATCCACACTACATTCCTCACTAGAACCCTCACTAGAGTCCGCACTACTATCCACACAGCAATTCTCACTACTTTTTCCGTTACAGGCCTCATTAATAGCCATCAAAACTCGATAGCCTTTCACTAGTCTAATCAATGGCCATAGCGTGCCAATAATCAGCAATACCGCCCCCAGAAAACCAAAGCCAAGCAGGTAGCCAAGCTCTTCAGCACCGGTCGTTGAAAACAGCCCTCCATAATTAAATCTACTGGCCACCACAAACGAGGCTAAGGCCGCTAAATGCAGTCCAAGGTAAATCCCTATCGACTGTAATAGATTCAAATAGCCTTGCTTTAAAATGGGGGAGGTAACGCGGTGCCAGCAAAATCCAGCCCAGCTAAGCAAGACGACCCACAGAGTCGCGGCAGGCAACCAAATCCAGCTAAGCAGGTAAATTACCGCCGCACCTAGGTAACTGTAACGCACCTGTGCAAGTGAAGAGCACTTTGATAAGTCCATTAGAAATCCTTATTTACAGCGACTTTAGCCAACAACGGTTTAAGACTAAAACGACTCTAGACAGTCGTACTGTAATACATCTTGTTTTTTTCTCTGGTATTAGGCCTTGCTCTCTAAGGTATCCCTAAGGCAATACAATCAAACTTCGCTTGATAAAGGTCGTGAGCTTCCAGCTCACACTCGGGCATGCTAAAACATAAGCCACCCATGCTAAATCAACAAGGGAGGGTAAAAAACATGCCATCAACGTTAGGTGTCACGACAGGACGACATTATTGCTAAATGTCAGAGGCTTTTGATTCGTAGGTTAAGGGGGGAAACTCACTGTGTTGTAATAGATAGACGACTTCCCACGGAGTTTTATCGGTTTGCCTGAATGTTTCGGCATAGTACATATGACTTTCAGCCAGCGCCTTGGGGGCCGGTGGTGTGTCTATCCATTTTGACCCGGTGATGTTATTGAATTGATAATTGAAAGGCAAGTGCAACGGACTACGCAATGAAAATTTGGCGCTGTAGCCGGCATCGCGGTGTTTTTCTGTTATCCAGACGCTCACGTAAAAGCCCGGCGCGGTATCCCAGGTTCCCTGAACAGGGTATTCCCAATCCCGGTCTTGTGTTATCTCCACTGACGCGATTTGTGGATGGTCCTGCAATACATCATTAAGACTGGTGTGTGGGTCAATACCGAATGCAGACAGTTCCTCTATAATCATTTGATAGTGTGCCTGCCCACCGCCCTCTTCTATTTGTTGGCTTGAGAGCTGATGACTGTTGTAGATCATGTCCGCCATACTCATGTTCATTACGACTCTGGCCGGTGAGTTAATGTAATAGAGGGCAGCATAGGCCAGTGCAGCCAAAAGCGTGATTGAGCAGAACCGTTTCCAGTTTATCCTGCCCAGAGCGCGTTTGAGTTTGCTTTTAAACAGGTTGTGGGTTTTGCGCTTAGAGTAGGGTGTGGGTTTTCGCAACATTCAGGGTACCGACATTAGGCGTTTTGGCTTATTCAGCCGAATGTCACGCAGCGTAAAGGGATATTGGAGCTGGAGCAAGTCAAATGTTTGATCAGGATACACTTTTGCTTATACTGACTCACCCAAGGCGTGGTTAAAACATAAGCTAAAACATAAGCCACCCATGCTAAATCAACAATAATTGGCGGGCCAAAAACATGCCATTAACAATGGGTGTCATTACTGGATTTTTTAGCGATTTATCCATAAGTACGAGGGAGACAACTTCGTCTGGACTGATCGGGAGATGCTAGAGGGGTAGCTGTTGCCCCCTGGAAGCTCGCGACTTTAGTCAGGCGCAGCCTGATGCCTTACACCTTAAATTTGGCACGAAGAGCCACAAACTTATTCGACTATTAGGCCGCTAAAATTACTAAAAAATTAATTGTGAGTGCATTAAAAAGGACTTTTTAGGGGCCTACTAATTCGCCCTACTTTCTTGCTAGTCTTACCAAGCCCTAGAAGTAAAAGATTAAGGAAAGTTGATATGAAGTTAAGCTTGGCCACACCAAACAGTGATATTGATAACACCTTCACACTAACAGTCATGAGTGAATGCAGTGACTATAAGTTATTAATGGCTAAAGGCCGTGAATATGTACAGGAAAGAGAAACTGATCGCGACGATCTTGTTTGGGATGGCAACCCTCTAATTGGAGATGAGCCTATCCATTCAATTAAAAGATGGACCATGGATCTAGCCGATGGGTCTATGCTAATTATTGAGTGATACTCAAACCACCAAAAATTAAAAAAGCCGAAACACTTTCATGTTTCGGCTTTTGCATGCAAAAGACCTATCTAACCTCGGTCTATCAAGGTCTGGAATAAAAATAAGTAGGGGAAGAGTAAACTTTCTACAAAAATCACAGAAAACACCAGTTCCCCATCGAAGTTGCCGAAATACGTTGGAATAAATCGCGTGATGCCGACAGGGATGTCGGCGTAGCTTTCGCGGGGCAGGATGCCCCATCGGAAGCGTTAGCGATTTATCCATAAGTACGAGGGAGACAACTTCGTCGGGGCGGCTAGGACTCTTTATGAAAGAAATGGCCAAGAGGGGGTAGCTGTTGACCCCTTCTTGCCCGGGTGTGGGATGGAATCCCACGACGTTTATCAAGCGCAGCTTGATTGTCTATCGCTGTAAAGCGTTAGTCAGGCGCAGCCTGATAGAAAACAATTTTTAGACGAAGTCTAAATAAACATCGCAATCATGCCGCCCACAGTGGCAGCCGCCTTAACATATTGACCTGCAGAATATGAAGGGTCACCGTTCTCATCGATCTCCTCGGGGTGATCGAGCCCTAGCGCACCAAATACAAACGACTCTAAATCGCCACCTTCCTCTTCGGCTTTGACGCCGTCAGCTGTAGAGCCTGTAGCCGTTGAACTGCTTGCTTTAGCACTGCCTTGCTCTGTGATGAGCTTATCTTGTGCAGCCGTTGATAATACCACTGTGGTGCTGGCGCCTGTATTTGGGAGCGGCTTAGCTAAGGCGCTAGCAGAAGCTGCATTGGCAGCGATATCTGGCACGTGACTGGCTGTGGCTTGCTGAGTAGCCGAATCAGCTGCAACGTTGGAGGTGATTTTAGCCCCTACATTGATACTTGTACTATTGACTACACCACTGATAGAACTCATCAAACCATCCTCTAATTAGTCCCTTATACTACATAGGGACATACTTGAGCTGATAGTAAGCAGTATTTCTATATCCGCAAAGCAGTATCTGCTCAAAATATGATACAAAACGTATCGAGACTAACTGCTTCATTAAACACTACATTAGGGCATAGGTTTTATTGAGAAACCCCGATGTCAATTCCGACTGTTAAGCACTAAAAGTCAAACTCGGCTCGTTGTACCCAAAGGGGCTCATAATGCTGGCCTTGCATATAAATTACGTCCACATTCAGCTGAGTCAGATTTTCAAACAAACCAATAAACTCACCGCCACCATGGCTAACCGTCAAGTTAGTGGTGTACAAAGATAGCTGACTATCGTTAGCAAACTGCTTGGCAAAAGTGGCTAATGTTTGTTGATGTTCGAGTAAATAGTGTTGATCAATCCAGCGACCTCCCAAATAAATTGCTGAGCTTGAGGCTTTAGCAATAATAGTGACATTCGAATAAAGAGGCTCTGCACTTAGCGCCTGATTAATCTGCTCAAATGGCTCGTTATCATCTTCCAATATCAGCAGGTGTAAATCACCTCTAAACCCCGACAGTAACGACTCTACTTGCTCTACTGAGCGGTCTAAGATGACTAAGTTGGCGCTTTCTACTGAATTGGCTAACTCGCTGCTGATTATAGTAACTTTGGTTGACTGTGCCTCGGCCACGGCATCATTCACAAATAGTAGTAAACAGAGTAATAGCAGCCAACAGAGCGGCAACTCACGTATAAAAGCCATTGCCGATTTAGCCAGTGTCATTTTAAGCGAGATATCCTTAAAAACATCCATGTCAGTAAGGCTGTCATTAAAGGTGGTGTAGCGGCTTATCTGCTTAAGTGGATTCATAGCGATCACCGTGCTGCAAGACTGAATACACCGATGTTGCATAGAACAAACCAAGTTAAAGCATACAAGAAATAAAGTTAACTTATGACTTCAATTCAGTGGCTTGCAAATACCTAAAAACAGAGATCACTTTGTAACTCGATACAAGTCTTAATCTGCAATGTAATTTGCCATGAATTTTGTGTGGCTTTAGTATTGTTTTGTGGATGCTTTGGAGTTGTTTTGTGGGTGATTTGGGGTTGTTTTGGGGCTGTAACAGTCTTGATGTCAACATAAATAATCCTCCACGCGGATGCGGTAGAGGACTTTGTTTTACTCTAGCGATTGGACGAATGCTGAGCCTAAGCTTTAACCTAGATCGTTAACTTTGCTGTTTAACTTAAGTTATTCGCCTAAGATCTGTCGATAGATCTCAACCACCCGATCTGTTTGGGATTTTATCGCTTCAATAGGTAACACACTTTTTTTCTGCTGCAGCGTCAATCTATGGCTTTCATCACGCAGATGGCAGTAGGCTTGAGTTAATGCCTGCGCACTCTCGAATGGTATCAACTCCAGCTCAGCAAGCTCGGCAAAAATTCGCACATTATCAGACCAAAATGACAACGCCTTATGCTTATGACTGTGTGCCAGTACTAAGTATTGAGCAATAAACTCAATGTCGGCAATTCCTCCACTACTTTGCTTAAGATCGAACATGCCCGCTTCAACGTTTAAAAGATGATCGCGCATCTTAAGCCGCATTTCTCTCACATCTTTGGCTAAGATTGATATATCACGCTGATTTTCTAGTACTTCTTCTCTGAGTTCATTAAAGCGCATAGAAAGTGCATTATCGCCAAATATAAAACGGGCTCTCACTAAGGCTTGATGCTCCCATGTCCAAGCCTCCTTGCGCTGGTAATCACCAAAGTGTTCTATCTCACTCACCAATAGCCCTGATGCGCCTGATGGCCTTAAGCGCATATCCACTTCATATAGCTCACCTGAGTTAGTGCGCGTTGAGAAAAAGTGCAACACACGCTGGGCAAGCTTTAGATAAAAGTGACCGATATCTATGGCTCTATCGCCATTGGTCTGACCGGCTTGGCTGCCATTATGTAAAAACACTAAGTCAAGATCTGAGCCGTAACCTAGCTCAAAGCCGCCCGCTTTTCCGTAACCCACAACCGCAAAGCCCATCTCATTATCTTTTAGGTTTTCAGGTACACCATGGCGGGCACTCACCTGTGTCCATGCATGATGCACTACCTGCTCGATAATCGCTTCGGCCAAGAAAGTTAAGTGATCGCTCACCTCCATCACTGGCAGCACACCTGTCACGTCGGCGGCGGCAATCTTTAACTGCTGTGACAATTTAAATTGTCGCAGTGCTTCCATCTGCTGCTCTAAATCATCTTCTGGCACTCGCAGTAGATACTGACGCAGTTCGCTGCCGTAGTCGTCTAACGATGTGGTGTCATACAACTGGGCTGGATCGATCAGCTCATCGAGCAGCATGGGGAATTTTGCCAGTTGCTGAGCAATCCATGGGCTGGCAAGACAGAGGCTAACGAGCTGTTGTCTTGCCCCTGGGTTTTCACACAAGAGCTCAAGATAGGTGGTTCGGGTTAAAATTTGATCCAGTACCTTTGACACTGGATCAAATGCCTTAGATGGATGGGGAAGATTGGTAAACTCGCACAACAATTTGGGCATTAGCTTATCTAAAGTCTCCCGCCCTCGCGGTCCGATAGTACGGCGCACCACTGTTTCGTGCCAACTGTTAAGCATCGGCCACAGTTTTTCATCATCGATCCCCTGCTCTTCTAGAATAGACAGCGCATGCTCATCTTCATAGGCGTTCCATAGCTGCTGGGTCCAGGTCTCGTTTTGATCTTCATGCAGATTACCGCCAACAGTTTCCAGAAAATGGCTGTGGATCTGTCTCATTGCCGTTTCAATCTGCTCTCGCAGATCCATTTCAGTATCGGCATTGAGGGCATAACATAAACGCTGCCAATCTAGCACTTCGCTTGGTAATGTCTGAGTTTGCTCGTCGTTTATCGCCTGTAATAAGTTTTCAACCCGGCGCAGTAACACATAGCTATTTTTAAGCTCATCGACAGCCAGGTATTCCAACTGTCCTAACTGGTATAAGGTTTCTATGGCCGCAAACAGGCTCTGCTGCCTCAATGCGGGCTCTCGCCCACCACGAATAAGCTGAAAACTTTGCACCACGAATTCGACTTCTCGAATCCCGCCAGCACCGAGCTTAATATTGTCGGTGAGCTTACGGCGGCGTACTTCTTGAGTGATTAACCCTTTCATTTTGCGCAGTGATTCTATCGCTGAAAAATCTAAATAACGGCGATAAACAAACGGCCTAAGCAGATCATGTAGCTCATCAGAATCGGCTGTCCACGGCCCGAGTACGCGCGCCTTTACCATGGCATAGCGCTCCCAGTCACGCCCCTGCTCTTGATAGTAATCTTCTAGCCCGCTAAAGCTAACCACTAAGGGGCCGCTTTCGCCATAGGGGCGCAGACGCATATCGACCCGATACACAAAGCCGTCAACCGTCACTTGATGAAGCAGATTAACCAGTCGCTGACCCATGCGAATAAAGAACTGTTGGTTTTCAAGCGCACGCCTACCACCTAAGGTTTCACCATGCTCAGGGAAAGTGAAAATAAGGTCGATATCTGAAGAGAAGTTAAGCTCACGACCGCCGAGCTTACCCATGCCTAAGATGAGTAGTTTTTGCGGCTTACCTTGGCTATCACTTGGGGTGCCCAGTTGCGCGCACATCTCGCGATATAACCAGTCGCGCCCGGTAATCACTAACGCCTCGGCTAGCGCTGACAGATCGAGCAAGGACTCTTCTAATTCACTGTAGCCAAGAAAATCACGCCAGGCGATACACACCATCTGTCGGTTACGATATTGACGTAAAATACGTTTTGCCTGCTCTTCATCGGTCACAGGTTCAAGCAAGCTTGTCAGTTCGCTATCGAAGGTTTGACGCTCAATATTATGCAGTTCGCGCTCAAATAATGCGGGGATCCAGTGCGAGTGACGACACAGCTGGCTTGCAATAAAATCACTTAACCCAAAAACCAGTTTGAGTTCCTGTTGCTGCTCATCTGTCAACGCCGCTAGCACATCTGCTGCGCTATCGGTGAGTCTTTGCCAATATCGCTCTGCGGTCTCAGCCATTTGAGTGCTGACAAGCTTATTACCCTGTGTAGCCGTGCGCATAATAATCCCTAACAATTTTGTACATCGACATATTATGTCATTAATGATATAGATAGAGCGTGAACAAATGTGAGCAGCTTTGGTCGAGAATGTTGGTCAGTTGAGTAAATTTAATTACTCAAGGCCATGAAAACAGGATCATTGCTATTTTTATGCTCTAATAGGCAATACTATACTCAAGCAGTGATAATTACAGTAAGAGCAAATTATTTCTCTTGCGAATTCAATGTTTCAGCAACTGAAAAATCTTGTATGCTGAATAAATATAAATCGCTATAAAGTATCATTAAGCATTATGGCAATATGTCTTTGTTACATTCGGCATTTGGCCACTAAAAAGTAACATAATCGAATTTGGAGAAACTATGGCAGGAATGCTAAAGCGCGTTCTCACCGTCATACTGGTTTTCACCCTCGCAGGATGTGGTGATGATAGGCCAGAGCAAATTGCAAAGTATCAGCAGCTGACTCAGCAACGCCTCGATACCCTAAGCACTATGTTGAGCGACGGTCAGGTACGTAATGCTAATTTGCTAAAACAATACACTCAAGTATTGGAAAGGCAAAAACCAGACCTAAGCCCACTGCTCACAGAGCTTGCCACCGATGCCACTAACCGCGGCCCGATGTTTACCTCACTGACGCGGCGTTTGACTGAAGCGCAAAACCCGGCCAATTTTGTCGATCTCGATCAGCAACTGGCTGAAGTCGAAAACCTGTATCAAGCCGCAGATCCTAGCCTCTATAACGATATGCTGTCAGATCCACTTAACGTGGTTGCTGATATGTCGGGCGGCGCGCTCGCTCGAGTGAACTCCATCAGCCGTGAAGCCGCAGCACTTGCTAATGGCGCCGAAGACTTTGGTGCCGGTAGCCAGCTAGTGGGTAACCCCTCTTACGGTAACTGGCAAACAGGCTCTAATGGCATGTCATTTTGGGCTTGGTACGGCATGTACTCGATGTTCTCCAACTTAACTCGCGGCCCAATTGGTTACGATCGTTGGTCAAGTCGACGTAACTATAGCTATTACAATGATGTGGGACGCTACCGTTATACCTCACCGAAACAGGCTAGAGCCCAAACTCAAACCTATGAGCGAACAAAAAAGCAATTTAACTCTCAAGGTAAAAAGTTTGATAGCCCGTATGCTAAGTCACGCACAGGCTCAAGTAGTCTTTCGAGACAAAGTAGCAGCACCCCCAAAGCCAGTTCAACAGGACGCACTGCGAGCAGCAAGAGCAAGTTCCGCTCTAACTACTCTAAGGACAGCAGCTTCCGTAATTCCAGCAGTCGTACTACTCGCGGTGTTCGCCGAGGCAAATAATTAAGGAACTTTTATGACATTTTTAGAAAACTATGGCCTCACACTCGATCTACTGATTATTTTGGCCATCGATATCGCCATTGCAGTCTTGCTATTAACATTGATGCGCTATCTGCAAGGCTGGACAATTAAAGTAAATAGTCGCCACGAACTGGCAGAAAACGATAACTTTGCCTTTGGTATTAGTACTGCGGGTGCAGTGATGGCACTGGGTATTGTGCTCACAGGTGCGATAACCGGTGAAGCCGCCGAGTCCTATTTGGTTGAAGCCATTGGCATGAGTGCTTATGGTTTGTTTGGCTTAGTACTGATTAAACTCGGTCGTTTTTTGCATGACAAGATTGCACTTAATGGTATTGATAAGAACGCTTTAATCCTCAAGGGTAATGTCTCTGTCGCGATTGTTGATGCAACCGCGGCGATTGCCACTGCGATTATTATTCGCTCGGTATTAATGTGGGCTGAAGACCTTACCATTTACACCTTTATCGCCATCTTTAGTGCCTTTGCGATTTCACAGCTGATGTTAGTGCTGCTCACTCGTGGCCGCGAGAACCGCTACGCTAAGCGTAATCAAGGCGCATCGATGCAAGCGGCCATTGCTCAGGGACATGTAGCGCTGGCGATTCGTCATAGCGGCTATATGCTTGCCATGGCATTTAGTTTTAATGCTGCCAGCCATTTCATTATTTTTGACCCGCATGCCTATGTCGCTAACCTCATCGGCTGGCTTGTCTTCTCAGTGGTGATGCTAGTGACGCTATCACTGCTAATCACCCTGATTAAAAAGTTAGTGCTGGCCAAAATCAACCTCTGCGATGAAGTTGAAAAACAACATAATATTGGCCTTGCTTTCGTTGAGATGGCTATTAGCGTTTCTATCGCGATAATCCTCGCCGCCTTAATGGCTTAAGTAAGATTAAGGGAGCGGTCGATACGCTCCCTTTTCTATTTACTGCCATTAACATATATCCGAGTGTGGCTATCTCGAATAAAAAACTCTCCAAAAATAATCTCCACTAAATAAGCAACTGACACTCAATGCAAACCGACTCAAGCAGCACGACGACTCCAACCAAAAATGACACCATAGAATCGGGCAAACTAGGCTGGTTCGACGATATCTTATTGCTCGGCATTATGGCCGTGCTCGCAGGCTGCGGCCTGATTTATGAATACCTGTTATCACATTATGCTGGCCGTATTCTAGGGGCGCTCGAAGCCGCTATTTACACCATGATCGGTCTAATGATCGTCTCTATGGGAGTCGGCGCTTTTGCTGCCCGTAAAATTCGCTGCGCCTTTACCGGTTTTGCCGTATTAGAACTGTGTGTAGCCCTATGTGGCTCACTGGCAATTTTAATCACCGCTGCCGTTATCGGCTTTGGCCAGCAATTACCCTTAATCATTGCTGATACCTTAGGTCTACCGGCCGATCAGCTACCCAACGGTGGCTTTATTGGCACTTTGCAAAAGCTCAGTGAATACTTGCCTTACGTATGGGGCGTGTTACTCGGCCTGATGATTGGTATGGAGATCCCACTGATCGCGCGAGTACGCCAAGCCCTGTCTGAAGCGCACCTGATGCATAACGCGGGTACCATTTATGGCGCAGACTATGTTGGCGCCGGTATTGGTGCAGCTATCTGGGTTGGCTTTATGCTGGCGATCGATATCCAACTTGCCGCCGCCTTAACTGCAAGCTTTAATCTGCTAGCAGGTTTTATCTTTATCTGGCGCTTCTGGCACCAAATACGTCATGTAAAACTGCTATTAGTGGGTCACTTTATTGCGACTGGTATTTTGGTATTACTTGCACTGCACGGCCCTCAATGGGAGCAGAACTTTAATAACTTGCTGTATAAAGACAAGGTTGTTTATGCCAAGGCAACGCGCTTTCAACAACTGACCTTTACTGAGCGTTTAAGAGGCAATGGACTGGGGCCTGTGCATTCGCTTTATATCAATGGTCGATTACAGTTCTCCAGCAGTGATGAGCATATCTATCACTCATTTTTAGTGCATCCAACCATGGCGGCTAGCGCTCGTCATGACAAGGTGTTGATCATAGGCGGTGGGGATGGCCTTGGTTTAACTCAAGTGCTGCAGTGGCAACCTCAGCAAGTGACACTGATGGATCTTGATAAGGAACTGGTTGAACTATTTAAAAATCCTGCCAGTGATATGCCTGAGCATTTGAGCCGTGCATTATTAGCACTCAACCAAGATGCACTTAACGACCCACGCTTAAGAATTATGTATGACGATGCGTTTAATGGGGTCGATAAATTGCTGGCGAAAGAAGAAAAGTTCGATGTCATTATCGTTGATCTACCCGACCCTAGCCATCCAGATCTCAATAAGCTTTATTCCGATGCTTTCTATCTTAAACTCAAGGAACTAATGAGTAATGACGCTGCCTTAACCATACAGTCAACGTCACCTTACCATGCGCCCAATGCCTTTATTTCTGTGGCTAACACCTTGGAATTGGCGGGCTTTAATGTCGATCAGTATCATCATAACGTGCCAAGTTTCGGCGAATGGGGCTGGAGCATTGCCACTTTAGGTGGCAAAAGCGCTCGAAGTAGGCTAGAAAATGTGCAACAACTGCCTGTAGATGATCCTTGGTTTACCTTAGGATTGATGCATGCAGCTTTTGAGTTCCCTGGGAATTTTTACCAGAACAAGGCTCAAATTAAACCCAATGTTTTAGGTTCAAGCCAGCTGTATCAATACCATCAGCAGGCTTGGTTAGAAAATCAGTAGAGTTTATTTTTGAATCGTAAAGATAGCACTTGACATATTATGTCGCGGTGTTATCTTTAATCACAGACATAATATGTCAATAAGGACAAATATGAATATCCACACAATTGCCAACCACCTAAATGAACTTGGCGACAATAGCCAAACTGGCTTTCAATTTGATTGTTATCCAATAGATGGTGACGTGGAAGTCTTACAAGTTAACGTTGTTGGCCGTGAAGAGATCCCGGTATTTGTATCGGTCACGGACAACCAAATCCTTTGCATCAGTTATTTATGGGGCGAGGATGAAGTGAATCAAGAGCGTCGTAGTGAAATGTTTGAGACCATGTTAGAGCTCAACATTCCAATGCCACTGTCATCGTTTGCAAAAATCGACGACAAATATGTGGTTTACGGCGCACTATCAGTACATTCAAGTATGCAAGAGATTGAGCAGGAACTGTCTGTTCTATCTGACAATTGTCTTGAAGTTATCGACGAACTCGTCGACTACCTTAAATAAAGGAGCCACATTATGGGCATTCTAAACAAAATTCTTACAGCTTTCCGTGGCGGTGCAACGGAAGTTGGTCAAGGCATCGTTGATGCAAACTCAACACGTATTTTTGAACAAGAAATCCGTGATGCTGAAAAACACCTAACTAAAGCTAAGCGCGACTTAACTGAAGTGATGGCAAAAGAGATGCAAGCAAGCCGTGAAGTTGATCGTCTTAAGCGCTCTATTGCAGAACATGAAGGTTACGTGACTCAAGCACTTGAGAAGGGTAATGAGCCATTAGCACTTGAAGTGGCTGAGAAAATTGCCGAGTTAGACCAAGAGCTTAACGATCAACAGTCGGCAAACGATAGCTTTAGCGCCCATGCAACTCGCTTAAAAGAGCTAGTCCGTAAAACTGAGCGCCAAGTGACAGATTACCAGCGCCAGTTAACGATGGTTAAAACCACTGAAAGCGTACAAAAAGCAACTGCGACGATTACCGACTCATTTGCAGGTAGCAACTCTAAGCTACTCAACGCTAAAGATTCATTAGAGCGCATCAAAGCGCGTCAGCAGTCATTTGACGACCGTCTAAAAGCTTCTGAAACCTTAGCAGAAGAGAACAGCGACAAAGCACTGCATGACAAACTAGCTCAAGCCGGTATTGGCGAGCAAAAGTCTAACGCAAATGCTGTACTTGATCGCATTAAAGCGCGTAAAGGCTAAAGGAGACTGACGTGGGATTTCTAAGCAGCCTATTTGGCAAAAAAGAGGAACCTAAACGTCAACTTGACCATCCATCAAAACTCAACAAGGGAGATATGATCTCCCTTGATGACAGTTTTGCCTTGCCACCACAACTGCGTGGTCAGCAACTGCGAGTTGAAGCGGTCAATACTTATGAGTATCAGCGCAAGCAACAAACAGAATGGGTGTTAAAAGGCCACAGTGGCGATGCTATTTTTCTGAGTCTTGATGAAGATGACGAAACTTACTTAGCCCTCTCGATTAAGGTCAATCGAGGCCTAGTTGAACAGCTTTTCGATCTTGATCAATTTAGCGAAATTTTCGAAGAGGCAGGTAAAGCGGAGCTAGATACGCAAACACTGTCATCAGACTTGAATGATTATGAACAGTGGTTATCACCTCATTATCATCAGGTTACTTCAGGGAGTTTTGGCTACTTTCACCGCCAAGATTACCGTGGTCTAAGGCCACCACAAGACGCAGATGGTTCGACTGGTGACCCATTTGAGTCTTATCAGTTGCTAGACGATGACGAAGATAAGGCTGTTGATGTTGAGGTGTATGAGGGTGGCGAAACAGACGTTATGTTAACCCTATACCGCCCACTGACTGATATTCGAGAATATTGGCCAGGCGCATAAATGAATGGTTCTAGACGAAAATCTAGAACCATTTTTTTCAGCTCCGATGAGTGGTAGCATATACTTCTTGGTATTAAGCATACTCCGCACGTTCTTTTACGGATGAAAATATTTAGGTACCGCACGCATGACCAAACAAAAAAATCCCTTACCCGCGCAGTGGCAACAAAACCAGAAAGCAGCCAAAGCGACGCAAATTGCCTTCGATATGGATGAAAAGTTCCAGTATGCTATTCGCAAGGCAGCGCTCGATGCAGGGGTAAGCCCATCTGATCAGATCAGAGAAATATTGGGCTTAAGTGTGACTAAACGCCCTAAGCGCCCTCGCCTTACCGTATCGCTTAGCTTGAGTGATTATGAGATTTTAGCTGGAAAATATAACCTCTTGGCAGAGCAACAACTTGAAATCAAAAAGCATGTATTAGATGATTTAATCCAATTTAGCGCTGATAAATAGGCGCAAACCAAGGTGCCTCATAGGCACTCGCCGGCACCTCAATAGATGGACCTAAGCGATGGCAAATAAAAAGCGCTGGCTACTGCAGCCCGATACGCCTCCCACCCCAATCCAACTGGCAATGATGCTGCTATCACTGCTGTCGGTTATTGTAGTGCTCGTGCTCACCTTTGGCCGATTGGATGGCGAAACAAGACGCTTATTGTTTCTGATAGATACCAGTATCTGTCTCATCTTCATGTCTAATTTCTTTTTTGAACTGTTCAGGGCTGATGGCAAGGTCGACTATCTAAAACATCATTGGATTGATTTTGTGGCCAGTATTCCGGCCATTGAAGCCCTTAGAATGGCGCGCCTATTCCAAATATTACGAGTCGTGCGCCTTATCCGTATGACGCGCTCACTTCTTGTTCCTATGCTTAAACAGCGCCGACAAGCGACCGTTGCCAGCCTATTGGTCGCACTTGTAACCATTTTAACCTTCTCATCTGTACTGATGCTAATTGTTGAAAGCGGTGTTGAAGGGGCCAATATCGACACAGCAGAGAGCGCGTTATGGTGGGCACTGGTGACCATCTCTACAGTGGGCTATGGCGACTACTACCCAGTGACGACTGCAGGCCACATTATTGGCGGAGTCGTGATAGTCTGTGGCGTGAGCTTTTTTGGTGTCATTTCAGGTTATATGGCGTCTGTTTTTGTTTCTCCTGATGAAACGGAAAAACTCGATAGCCACGCCGAAGAGCTCCGCTCTGAACTCAATACCAGCTTGATTAGGATGGAGAAAAATCAACAGATGTTGCTCGAGGAAATTTCTGAGCTTAAACAAGCGCTAAAACAAGAGTCTAAGCAAGTCAGTCATAACAAGCCTGAGCAATTTAAGTAGGCAATCTGAGTAGGCTATTTTTATAAAACCACAATAAAAAAGAAGAAAAAAGCCCGCATCAAGTAGCAATGCCGTTAAGTTAAGCCAACATCTGATTTATAAACAAAAACAAAGAACCCAGCATTAGCTGGGCTCTTTGTTTTAAAAGCGATAAACCACGAAGTGTTCATTTATTTAAACTGAATGATACTTTTAAATTGATTACGATTAACGCCAATACGGTTGATTTTTCATCGCGCTGCGACGAGAGAACTCCATCGCTTGCACTAAACTTTGCTCTTTGTTTTCTAGCCAGTCGGTAATATCTAGATAAGCAATTTCGCTAATGAGCTTTAACTGACGATAAGCCGCTAAGGTACGGATCCCTAAAGCTAAGTCTTGCCAAGGTGCTCTAAATTGATCACGTGACTTAACAGGGTAAAGATCGCCATAGGCCACGCCAACAAAAATGCTGTCATCGAGTGCCTTCGCAACCGACTGGTAATCCGAGCTGCTCAGGTCGCTATCTAATGGCATCACATCTAAAATTCGCTGCCAGGACTTTTCCTGCATCTGGTTAGCAAAGTGCTTAAGCTCCAATTGCTTATTGATGCTAACTTGGTCGTCACTTATCTGAGTTAACAGGTCGACTAAATGCACCTGCAATCGACCGTAGCAAATGTCAGCCAGTAATTGCTCCACTTGGCCAATAATATCCAGATGCTGCAATTTAACTAAGGCGACATCGACTAAAGCTTGTTGTTGCGGTAATTTGGCGATCAGTGCGGCGTCATCATCAATGATGCCATATAAACTTAACGCTTCTTCAATGAAGTTGAGTCGACGCTCAACACAATCAAAATCCGCTTGAAAAGTGTCTTCGAGCAGTTCGAACTGCTTTAGGGTGTTTTTAAGTAATCGAATACAAGCTCGTAAACGATAACTCAGAATGGGCAATGCCTCTAGGGATTGTTGGTGATCGAGCAGCATAGACTCAATGGTTTGCCAGCGTTCTAACCCCAGGGTGAGTAGGTTAACCACAACTTGCTTTAGGCTCTGCTGAGGTTCGATTTTTATAAACTCAAGTGCAGCAATTGTTTCAGGCGCTGACTGCCCAGCTAAACGATAGCCTCGCAGCGCTTTACTCGCTTGACCTAAACGCACAGGAATTTCTCGACTCACGATGCCAGCGAGAGTTAATAATGCACTGGTATCGCCCGCCAATAGCTCAAACTCTAGCTCACAAATCGGCTCAACGGCTTGTTCAACACAGATTTCACCAATATCTAAAGCCACTTCAACTAAACTGTCATCAATAAAAATATGCCAACGCTGACGCTCAAAATCAGTATTGAACAAACAGTAGAGTGCAGACTGTGTTTGGTCAATATTCACACCCTCAGGCCAAATTTTACTCGGGAACAAATTTAATTGCGGAAATTTTTGATCTATATCAACATTATACTCAGGCCGAGAATGGATCCCGCCTACAACCTGACCTTTTGTTTTAATTGTTTGCTCTAAATGTTGATTAATGCCCCGGATCCGCAGACCCATGTCCCATTTTCTTAAGGTAAGCGCATTTGTATCAAAGTAAGCATTCGTTAGCTTTTCAATACCTTTAGCTTCGCAATTTGGTAAGCTATCTAGTAGTTTTATAAGGCTTTTCTTTTGCTTTTCATTAAAGAAAAGCTTGAGTTCAATCTCAGCTTCCATCGATGTACCATTCACCTTGTCATCAAAATTTAATCAATCTGCCATTAAAGTTACACATTGTAATATTTCTGCAATAATATCGTCGTAGGATCCGCTTTGCAGTTAGGATATAACTAGCTAGAATAAAAAACTGTCTATTTAAATAGAAAAACACAGTTTTATTACGCGGCCGCTTGAGTTAACATGCGCCCGCTTTTTCCAATAGTGGAATAACCAAAATAGGTACACGGCAATGCCAGTAAACTCTATTTTAGGCGTGTTTGCAAAATCGCCAATTAAGCCTCTTCAAGAGCATATCGACAAAGTATACGATTGTGCGTTAATACTTGTCCCATTTTTTGAAGCAACTGTCGCAGGAGACTGGGACAAAGCAGTTCTATTGCGTAAGCAAATTAGCTCTGCAGAGCAAGAAGCTGACTCACTAAAACGTGAGATCCGTTTAACTCTGCCTGGCGGTCTGTTTATGCCTGTAGAACGCACTGACTTACTGGAGCTACTTACCCAGCAAGATAAAATTGCTAACAAAGCAAAAGACATTTCCGGCCGCGTCATTGGCCGACAACTAGAGCTACCTCAAGTAATTCAAGAGCCATTTATTGCTTATTTACAGCGCTGTATTGATGCAGTGTCACTGTCAAAAGAAGCAATTAACGAACTCGATGATCTGTTAGAAACAGGTTTTAGAGGGCGTGAAGTGGATCTTGTCGCTAAAATGATCGCAGAGCTAGATTCTATCGAAGAAGATACAGATGATTTACAGATTAAGATCCGTAGACAACTATACTCCATCGAATCTGAATTAAATCCTGTCGATGTAATGTTCCTCTACAAGATAATTGAGTGGGTTGGTGACTTGGCAGATCTTGCTGAACGAGTCGGTTCTCGCTTAGAGCTAATGTTAGCTCGCGTCTAATCAAAAGATTATCAAGGTAACAACATGGTTGATGTATTAGTAACCAACGGCCCAGTGCTTATTGGCATTGCGGCGCTATTTGGTTTTTTAATGGCATGGGGTATTGGCGCAAATGACGTAGCCAATGCAATGGGAACCTCTGTTGGTTCAAATGCGATTACAATTAAGCAAGCGATCATTATTGCTATGATCTTTGAGTTTGCTGGTGCGTATCTAGCTGGTGGTGAAGTAACCAGTACGATCCGTAAAGGCATTATTGACTCTGCTTATTTTATCAATTCACCTGAACTACTCGTTTACGGCATGATTTCAGCGCTTCTTGCTGCTGGTATCTGGCTAATTGCAGCTTCTGCATTAGGCTGGCCTGTTTCGACCACTCACTCTATTGTTGGCGCCATTGTTGGTTTCGCTGCGGTAGGTGTTGGTGCTGACGCTGTAGCATGGGGTAAAGTGGGCGGTATCGTTGGTTCTTGGGTTGTCACCCCGGCAATATCGGGCTTTATCGCCTTTATGATATTCCAGAGTGTACAAAAGCTGATTTTCAACACCGATAACCCACTAGAAAACGCTAAACGTTACGTGCCTTTCTACATGGCACTAGCGGGCTTTATGATGTCACTCGTGACAATCACTAAAGGTCTTAAGCATGTTGGTATAAACTTCAGCACTGTTGAGGCGTATGGCTTAGCAACATTGATTGCAATTACAGTTGGTTTTGGTGGCATGATTGCGATTAAGCGTCTTAAAATGGACACTAAAGCAGATCGTCAAACACAGTTTGGTAACGTTGAGAAAGTATTCGCTATCTTAATGGTTGTCACGGCATGTTGTATGGCATTTGCTCACGGTTCTAACGACGTAGCTAACGCGATTGGTCCATTGGCAGCTGTTGTTTCAGTTGTTGAAAGTGGCGGACAAATCAACAGCACTGCACCACTTGTTTGGTGGATTCTACCTTTAGGTGCTGTGGGTATCGTTCTAGGTCTTGCCATCTTTGGTAAGCGTGTAATGCAAACCATTGGTAAAAACATTACTCACCTAACACCAAGCCGTGGTTTTGCCGCTGAGCTTGCTGCAGCCTCAACAGTTGTTATTGCATCAGGCACAGGTCTACCAATCTCAACCACACAAACTTTAGTTGGTGCGGTTTTGGGTGTCGGTATGGCTCGTGGTATCGCCGCAATCAATATGGGCGTAGTGCGTAACATTGTTGTATCTTGGGTTGTCACCCTTCCTGCGGGTGCTGGTCTTTCAATTATATTCTTCTATATCATTAAGAGTATTTTCGAATAACCTTGAGCAACATTCGTTTTACAAAAACGACGTAATCTAAAGGGAAGTTTGATAATTTTTGTATCAAACTTCCCTTTTGCGTTTTATCACTCTTTTGCCACTTGCATTACCCCCTTTAAATCCCTAGCATGTGGGCTAAATTTCGTAGATGAGAATAGATTGGTGTTAAGAATTCTAATTATTGCGGGAATGATGCTACTTTCCCCTTCTTTGCTTGCAGCAAACCAAACGCGCTACATCTCAGATGATGTTTATATCTACCTTCATGGTGGGCCTGGAACACAATTCCGTATTTTAGGCAGCATCGAAGCAGGCCAACCAGTCACTTCGCTTAATGAGACTCAAGGTGATTACAGCAAGATTATTGACGGTAAAGACCGTGAAGGCTGGGTGCAAACAAAAATGCTCAGCGCAAAGACAAGCCTGCGTGTAAAGCTACCTGCGATTCAGGCAGAGCTTAAGCAGACTAAAGCCGATCTCGAAGCAGCATTAAGCAGCAGCGATAACAATGCTCAAGAGCTTAACCAGGTGAAATCTCAACTTGCTGCCGCTCAAAAAGCCTTAGATAGCGCTAGCAACGAACGCGATAGCGCTAAAGCTAAGTTAGCCAGTATCCAAAAGAACGAACGTTTTGAAATGTGGAAACAAGGTGGCTTTATTGCCATCGGAGGCCTAATTTTAGGTATTGTTCTGGTTTATCTACCTAAGCCACAACGTAAACCGAAAAATCGCTGGTAATAAATCAGCTAAACCGCATATAAAGCCAGCGTTAACCATACGCTGGCTTTTTTATTACCTCCTTCCCGTAATCGCCAGCCAAATATGCCGGAAAGCTGCCAGTAATCATTCAGTAAAACCGCATGTAAAACAGCGTTAACCATACGCAGGCTTCTTTATTATCTCTTCCGTCTCATCACTAACAAAATATGCCTGAAAGTCGCTGGTAATCATTCAGTGAAACCGCATGCAAAACAACGTTAACCATACGCTGGCTTATTTATTATCTCTTCTCCGTAATCGCCAGCCAAATATGCCGGAAAGCTGCCAGTAATAATTCAGTAAAACCGCATATAAAGCCAGTTTGATTAAAACACTGCTTTTTTTATCGCCTCTCCACAGCCCTTATGACATAAGGGCTAGCGCACCTTAACGCCAACCACAATCAAACGCGGATCACAATAAATATTACAATATTGTCATAGGTCACATTTTGTGGTTATAATCGGCGCGCGGAGGCCTTCGATTGTATACAAAAGAATAACAACAGAGGTTTTGTCGCGACACCTTATCCAAGCAATCAGCCCCAGTGGCCTAGATGGAAGCGATTAATATGTTCAAAGCGAGTGAAGTACTAGCTGGTCATTACGATTCAGCCGACCTCAACGAACTGTTCCAAGCGATCAGCGATAACTATATTGTCGATGAAGAGCAATATTTATCTGATTTGATAAAGCTAGTTCCTTCGAGTGATGAAGAGATCAACCGTGTGACGAGCCGTGCACACGAGCTAGTTAGCAAAGTCCGTCAATATGACAAAAAAGGCCTTATGGTCGGTATTGATGCTTTCCTTCAGCAATATAGCTTAGAGACACAAGAAGGCATTATTTTAATGTGTCTTGCTGAAGCCCTGCTTCGTATTCCAGACTCAGATACTGCCGATGCCTTAATCGAAGACAAACTGTCTGGGGCCAAGTGGGATAAACATTTAAGTAAGAGCGATTCAATCTTAGTTAACGCGTCAACTTGGGGGTTAATGCTCACAGGTAAGATCGTTAAGCTTGACCACAATATTGACGGCAAGCCAAGCAGCCTACTAAACCGCTTGGTCAATAAGGTCGGTGAGCCTGTTATAAGACAATCTATGCTTGCAGCCATGAAGATCATGGGTAAGCAATTTGTATTAGGCCGCACCGTTAAAGAAGCACTGAAAAACAGTGTCGATAAGCGCAAACTTGGCTACACCCACAGTTACGACATGTTAGGTGAAGCGGCGTTAACTAAAAAAGATGCACAAAAGTACTTCGACGACTATTCGAGTGCGATTGCCACCTTAGGCGCGCAAGAATACGATACCAGCTATGCCCCTCGCCCAACTATCTCGATTAAGCTTTCAGCCCTGCATCCACGCTATGAAGTCGCCAATGAAGATAGAACGCTAACAGAGCTATATGAAACGCTTATCTTGCTTATCAAGCAAGCGCGTAGCCTTAATGTCGGTATCTCTATCGATGCAGAAGAGATGGACAGGCTAGAGCTGTCATTAAAGTTATTCCAACGCCTATATAACTCAGATGCTGCTAAAGGCTGGGGTCTATTAGGTATCGTCGTTCAAGCATACTCTAAGCGGGCACTACCTGTACTGTGCTGGTTAACGCGTTTATCCAAAGATCAAGGCGATGAAATCCCTCTGCGCTTAGTTAAAGGCGCATACTGGGACAGCGAGCTAAAATGGTCACAAGAAAATGGCGAAGCCGGTTACCCACTTTATACCCGCAAAGCAGGTACCGACGTCTCTTACCTAGCGTGTGCTAGATACTTGTTATCAGATGCGACTCGCGGTGCTATCTACCCACAATTCGCCAGCCATAACGCACAAACCGTTGCGAGCATTACCGATATGGCCGGCGATCGTGACTATGAATTCCAGCGCCTACACGGCATGGGAGAAGAGCTTTACGATACGCTTTTAGCAGAAAGTGGTGTTAAGACCGTACGTATCTATGCCCCCGTGGGCGCGCACAAAGACCTTCTGCCTTACCTAGTACGTCGTCTACTTGAAAACGGTGCTAACACTTCGTTCGTGCACAAGCTAGTTGACCCCAAAACCCCGATTGAGTCATTAGTGGTACACCCACTCACCACACTCAAAGGCTATAAAACCCTGGCTAACAATAGAATCGTCTTACCTGAAGATATCTTTGGTAAAGAACGTAAAAATTCCAAAGGGCTGAATATGAACATTATTTCTGAATCTGCACCATTTTTTGCCGCGATAGACAAGTACAAAGACACCACCTGGTCAGCAGGTCCTTTAGTTAACGGTGAGACCTTGTCTGGCGATACTAAAGAAGTGGTCAGCCCATTCGATACTAATTTAGTTGTCGGTAAGATTGCCTTTGCTAACAATCAAGCGATTGAGCAGGCACTCTCAAGCGCTGAAGCTGCCTTCCCAAGTTGGTGTAACACCCCTGTCGAGGTTCGAGCCAATGCATTGCAAAAACTTGCCGACCTACTGGAAGAAAATCGTGAAGAGCTAATTGTCCTTTGCACTCGCGAAGCAGGTAAGAGCATTCAAGATGGTATAGATGAAGTTCGTGAAGCTGTGGACTTCTGCCGCTATTACGCAGTGCAAGCCAAAAAAATGATGGCTAAGCCTGAGTTGCTTCCTGGCCCTACAGGTGAGCTCAACGAGCTATATCTGGAAGGTCGCGGCATCTTTGTTTGTATTAGCCCGTGGAACTTCCCACTTGCCATCTTCTTAGGCCAAGTCACAGCGGCTCTCGCTGCAGGTAATACCGTTATTGCTAAACCTGCCGAACAAACATCTATCGTCGGTTACAGAGCGACTCAGCTCGCCCACGAAGCGGGTATTCCTAAAGACGTACTGCAGTTCCTTCCGGGTACGGGCGCAACCGTTGGCGCTGCAATTACTTCCGATGAACGTATTGGTGGTGTGTGCTTTACAGGATCAACAGGCACAGCCAAGTTAATCAACCGTACATTAGCCATGCGTGAAGGGCCGATTATTCCATTGATTGCCGAAACGGGTGGCCAAAATGCCATGGTGGTTGATTCAACCTCACAACCTGAGCAGGTCGTTAATGATGTAGTGTCATCATCATTTACTAGCGCAGGTCAACGCTGCTCAGCATTGCGCGTATTGTTCCTGCAAGAAGATATTGCCGATCGCGTACTCGATGTCATGCAAGGCGCAATGGAAGAGTTGACGATTGGTAACCCTAATTCAATTAAAACCGATGTAGGTCCTGTTATTGATGCGACTGCGGCGGCAAACTTAAACGCGCATATCGATCATATCAAGCAAGTTGGTAAGCTCATTAAGCAGGTTGAGTTACCTAAAGGCACTGAAAATGGTTACTTTGTCGCACCGACAGCGGTTGAGATTGATTCAATCAAGGTGTTAGATAAAGAGCATTTTGGCCCTATTTTGCACGTTATTCGTTATAAGTCATCAGAGCTTGAAAGAGTCATTGCCGAGATTAATTCGACTAACTTTGGCCTGACCTTAGGTATCCATAGCCGTAACGAAGGTCATGCACTAAAACTTGCAGACAAAGTCAGAGCGGGTAACGTTTACATCAACCGCAACCAAATTGGTGCAGTGGTGGGCGTACAGCCGTTTGGTGGTCAAGGCCTATCAGGCACAGGACCAAAAGCGGGCGGTCCACACTACCTAACACGCTTTATTACTGAAAAAACCCACACCAATAACATTACCGCAATTGGTGGTAATGCGACTTTATTGTCATTGGGTGATAGTGACGAGTAGTCGCTAAACATTCAGCTGACGATCTTTTAGTTAACTATCTTTCAGTTGAACATATAGACAAGATATTTGTCTGCATAAGAGCCGATTGCCCCCAATCGGCTCTTATATTTCAAGCGTAAATCTCATTATATCTATCAATCAATTCTAGTAAAAAATTTGCATGTTCAGCTAAATATACAGCTGTACTTTCATCACTCTTTAATTAATTGTATATTATTTGAGATAACGCTCTCAAATATTGTAAAATTGATGTACTTAAATAAAATGCTTGCTCTATAATCCTGCTGTTTTCAAGCAGTCTTTTACTCCACCTTTTTAAATTTACTGGTCTAATCAGCTAGTTCTCCCTAATTTTACTAGTGATAAATAAAATGAATCTAACGATAAAACATAAAATTCAACTCGCAGTTTTACTCACTATTGTCGCAATAAGTGCCACTCTTGCTAGCATTTCTACACGCCAACTTAGCGATGATACCGAGGCCGCCATTGCAGCGCGATTCAAACTACAAGCTGAAGCTGTGAGTAATAATATTTTTAGCTGGTTAGACGATAAAAAGCAGGTTGTAAAAGCCAATGAGTCACGCATTCAGCAAGGCTTAGATAGCGACCGAGAATTATTGTTTACCATTAATGGTGGTGGCTTTATCGATGTCTATGCCGGTTTTGATACTGGCGATATCATCTCAGGGGATAAGTCTCAGCCATGGCCAGAAGATTACGATCCTCGCACACGCCCTTGGTATAAGCAGGCTTATACCAGTAGCGAAATGATCACCACGCCGCCCTATATCGATATCACAGGTCAAGCAGTTGTGACCTTGGCACAACGCTTTAATGGCGCAATGAACGGTGTACTTGCCGCTGACTTGAGTATTGGCTTCATTACTGAGCAAATTAACAACCTTAGTATCGACAACGCTGGTTTTGCTTTCTTGTTAGATGAAAATAACAAGATCCTCGCATACCGCGATAGTAGCTACGCCCAACAAGATGCCAGCCGTCTGGCTCAAACGTTAACCCCATCCAATATTGAATCAATCCGCAATGGCTCCGCTATCACCACTATCGAGTGGCAAGATGGTAAAGAGAAGCTAATTCGCTTAACGCATCTGAAGGGTACTAACTGGACCTTAGGTTTAGTTGAAGATAAAACACTTGCCTATCAAATGATTGAACAACAAGTTATCAACTTACTTATGGTAGTTGCTGTGCTTGCATTTATTATCTTAATTATTGCGTCTTTCATTGTTAACCACATGTTTAAGCCGCTGCAGCAATTAAGCGATGCGATTGAAACGTTATCAAAAGGTGATGGCGATCTAACCCAACGTTTTGCCGCAAGCAAACAAGATGAAATAGGCCTACTTGAAGCCCATATGAACCGCTTCCTTGAGAGTTTGCAACAGATGGTGAAGGCCATTTCTAGCGATACCGAGCAGTTAATCAAGCAGATTAACGAATCATCAAATATCGCTGCCAAGGCGAGCGAAGGGGTAAATGGCCAGCATCAAGATGTCGATCAAATTGCAGCGGCGATTCATGAAATGTCAGCAACAGCAAACGAAGTCGCTAACCATGCCGAGATGACAGCCAATGCGGCGCAAGTATCGACTCAAGCCTGCATCGAAGGCAATGAGGTTATCGTTAAAAACAGTGACTCAATTGAACTGCTATCTGAGCAGCTTAATGACGCTTCTAAAGTCGTTTCAACACTTGAAGAAAACGCTACAGAGATCAACCAGATCCTATCAACCATTCAGGCCATTGCTGAACAAACGAATCTACTTGCCCTAAACGCGGCAATTGAAGCCGCTCGAGCTGGTGAGCAAGGCCGAGGCTTTGCCGTGGTCGCTGATGAAGTGCGAGTACTGAGTCACCGCACTCAAGATTCAACCGAAGAAATTAGAGCTATGATCGCCACTTTGCAGCAAAACAGCCAACACGCAGTATCATCTATGACGTCTAGCACCAATATTGCTCAGTCTAGTGTCGAATTTGCTAACCAAGCCAAACACAGCTTAGAGCGTATTACAGACTCAATTACAGAAATCAATGATATGGCGACTCAAATTGCCAGCGCCGCCGAAGAGCAACGCGCAGTATCAGAAGACATCAGTCGTAATACTCAAGCAATTAGTGACACCTCAAATGAGTTGTCATGTCAAACCCAAGAGGTCAGCGACAACGCTCAGATGATGCTACAAACCTCTAGTGAGCTAAGCGATCGAGTTTCACGCTTTAAGATTTAATCATCACAACGATAAAGCCCTGTCACATTCAGGGCTTTATCGTCTCGACTCATAGATACAATAATCCCACCAGCCCTGTGACTCCAGAGTGACTCATCAACCATAAAAACGGCTTTACACATCCTTGCGCCTGCTATAAGTGTCTGTTTTAAGTACCAGCTTTACTGCCTGCATTAATGCCAACTATTGGTGTTAGACATTACTGAAATCATTGGTGTTAGTTATTGATAATTTGAGACAAACTTCTCATCACTGACACATTTAAAATGCTCATTTAAATATCATCGCCTATAATCCGCGCACATTTAACAGGATTAAATCCCCCCAATTTTCGCTCAGCGTAAATGGGCCCTTGTCCGTCAATATAATAATAATGAACCTCAGCATTAAGCACAAAATCCAGCTCGCCGTTTTGCTCGTGATAATCACCATAACCGCAACTCTCGCCTTTATCGCAAGCAAGCAGCTCAACCTGCAAACCGATCAAGCTGTCTCGACTCGGTTCACACTGCAAGCCGAAGCGCTCAACAATAATATTTTTAGCTGGTTAGCAGATAAAAAACGCATCATCAATGCCAATGAGGCGCGCTTAAGCAGTGCACTTAGCGATGATGGTGAATTGGCGCTAAGTATCCAGGCCGGCGGCTTTATCAACCTGTATATGGGATTAGAAAATGGCTTAGTGATCTCTGGCGATAAAAGCGTTGAGATCCCTGCCGACTTTGATGGGCGTACTCGCCCTTGGTATCAAGATGCTTACAACACCCATGACATCATCACTACACAACCTTATGTGGATCTCTCTGGTGATACCGTTGTGACTCTAGCCAAACGCTTTAATGGCGACATTCATGGCGTACTGGCAGCAGATCTTAGTATCGCTTACATCACGCAGCAGATAGCCGATCTAAATATTGCCAATGCGGGTTTTGCTTTCTTACTCGATGAAAACAACAAAATACTGGCCTTTAGAGATAGCGGTTACGCCCAACAAGATGCCAGCCGCTTTGCTCGCAGCCTGACTCAGTCAAACATCTCAACTCTACTTAACAACGGTGACATCACGACCCTAGAGTGGCAAGACGGCGCAGACAAGCTGTTACGCTTGACCCCATTGCAGGGTACCAAATGGGCATTAGGCTTAGTCGAAGATAAAGAGCTTGCCTATCAGGCGATAACAAAACAGCTCCAGCTGTGTCTTATTGCAGTGGTTATTCTCGCCTTAGTGATTTTGATTATCGCCTCGGTGATCATCAATCATATGTTTAAGCCGCTACAACAGCTCACCAGCGCCATTGAGTCGCTATCTAAAGGGGACGGTGACTTAACCCAGCGGTTTTCAGCTCACCGTCAAGATGAAATAGGCATGCTTGAGCGCCATATGAATCGGTTTCTAGAGAGCTTACAGCTGATGATTCAAGCCATTTCTAATGATACCCAAATGCTAATCAAGCAGATCAATGACTCATCAGACATTGCGGTGCAAGCCAGTAACGGTGTCAATGCTCAACATCAGGATGTGGATCAAATTGCCACGGCAATTCATCAAATGTCAGCGACTGCGAGCGAAGTCGCCAATCATGCAGAGATGACCGCCAATGCAGCTCAAATTTCAGCTAAGGCTTGTCTGGAAGGTAATGAGGTTATCGTTAAGAACAGTGATTCAATTGAACTGCTATCAGAGCAGCTCAGCGACGCATCGCAGGTTGTATCAGCACTTGAAGCGAATGCCACAGAGATTAATAAAATTCTCTCGACCATTCAAGCGATTGCAGAACAAACCAACCTACTGGCGCTCAATGCCGCAATTGAAGCGGCACGAGCCGGTGAGCAAGGTCGAGGCTTTGCCGTGGTCGCCGATGAAGTGCGGGTACTGAGTCATCGCACTCAAGATTCAACCGAAGAGATCCGTGCCATGATCGCCACCTTGCAGCAAAACAGTCAGCAAGCTGTCGCCTCAATGGCCTCCAGCACAGGTATTGCGGATAGCAGCGTCGAGTTTGCTAATCAGGCCAAACAAAGCTTACTGCGCATCACCGATTCAATCACCGAAATTACCGATATGGCAACACAGATAGCCAGTGCCGCTGAGGAGCAGCGTGCGGTATCTGACGATATTAGCCGTAATACTCAAGCGATAAGTGATACATCGCACCTATTGTCCTCTCAAACCCAAGAGGTCAGTGATAATGCACAGATGATGCTACAAACCTCTGGTGAGCTAAGCGATCGAGTATCACGCTTCAGGATTTAATCTTCGCAATAATTTAAGCCTTGCGAACAAAAAGCCCAGATCCACTGGGCTTTTTGTATTATTGACAGAGCTTTTCTACTTAGCTATTTTTCGCTACCAATTAACCTAAGCGCTTAAACAGGCTAGCGTAGTAAGCATCACTCTCAAGCAGTTCACTATGAACACCACTCATGCGAATTGCCCCCTGATCCATTAAATGAATCGCATCCATCTTATTCATCGCAGTAAGGCGGTGGCTAATCATCAACATGGTTTTACCTTCGGCAAACTCGAACAACAAGCGGAGGATTTCACGCTCGGTACGCTTATCCAGGCCCTCTGTTGGCTCATCTAACAGTAAGATTGGTGCATCGCGTAATAAGGCTCTTGCCACACCAATGCGGCGCTGTTCACCACCCGATAATTGACGTCCGCCCTCCCCGAACCAAACATCTAAAGGCTTTTCAGCTTGTAATAAACTCTGCAAACCCACCTTTTTCAGTACAGCAATCAACTTGTCATCATCTTTACGGGTCGCGCCAGGGATCGCTATGGCTAAGTTGTCACGCAGGCTGCCACTGAAGAGATAAATGCGCTGACTGACCACTGACATAGATTGCCGTAATTGCTGCTCGGTATACTCACTCGCATCAAGGCCATCAATACAGACTTGGCCTTTATTAGGTAACCATTCTCGAGTCAGTAATGATAATAGGCTCGATTTTCCACAGCCCGTTTGCCCAAGAAGCGCCACCTTTTGACCCGCTGGGATCTTGAGGTTTAATCCCTTTAGTACAGTTTGCTCATCAAGGTAGCCAAACTCAATGTCGTTAAACTGGATATTTCCAGCTGATATTTCTGCCGTTTGGCTTGATGTAAATGTGACGCTTGGCGTTTGTTCAACCACCTCATTTAACCTTGTTGCTGCTGAGCTACAAGCTGATAAATGCTGGAAAGCGCCAGCGAGCGGCATCATCATCTCAATGGTTGCCATGGTTAAAAATACCACCATGGCAAGCCTTGGGCCCGGCGGTACCGCACTGCCTACACCCGACGCGGCTAAGTACAGCATCAATAACACCGCAAAACCGTGGCACAAAATCAAACAGGCTTGGCTTAATGCCGTGACTCGATTCATCGCATTTTGGCTATTGATCATCATGCTTTGCGCTTGATTAAGCCTGTCTCTATAAGCCATCTGCGCGCCAAATAGAGTCAGTTCAGCCTGACCTTGTAAGTACTCCAGTAACTGTACTCGTAGTACTCGCTTGGTTTCTAGCTGGGCAATGCCTGGCTTACGCCCAAGAAAATAAAAGGTCGTTGGCAGCAATAACCAAACAGCGAGCAACACGCCACATAAAGTGCGGGCAAGCTCAGGATCAAAGTGGCCCACGAAAAAGTACAACGCCAGCATCATCAACAGTGATGCCGCTAACGGTGTGATTAACCTAAGATACAAGTGATCTAAGGTATCGATATCAGCAACCAAGCGATTAAGCAGATCGCCTTGGCGCACGCCCTGTAGGTTCTTGGCGCTCAGCGGGAGTAACTTATTCCATACCCAGCAGCGTAAGTCGGTAAGTAAGCTAAAGGTGGCTTCGTGTGTTGCCAGGCGCTCACCATAACGGCTTGCTGTGCGCACAATCGATAAAAAGCGCACTCCACCAGCTGGAGTAAAGTAGTTAAACATCTGCGCCGTTAGCACTGTTAATCCGGCAACTGCCGCCGCAGATAAAAACCAACCCGATAACGACAATAATCCAATACCAGCCATTAAGGTTGTCACACTTAAAAATAGTCCAATAAACATCATGAACCATTGGCTTTTAAAACGCTTGATATAGGGAAAGAGTGCTCTCATGACTTGGCTCCCTCTGACATATTATTCACTAGCGCTGCAGCATCAAACTCGCTCACGCTACTGGCTTCATCAAGCATCTGTTTAAACGTGCCGGCCTGAGTGGCAAGCTCAGTATAATTACCTTGCTGGACTATTAAGCCGTTATCTATCACCAAAATGTTATCCATCGCACTCAAGTTCTCGAGTCTATGAGTGACCATCACACATACCACGCCTTGCATAGCTTGGGTCAGTGTAGATTGTACCGCTTGCTCACTTAAGCTATCTAAACTGGCCGTTGGCTCATCGAGGATATACAGCTTAGCTTGCTGACCCAGTGCACGAGCAAGGGCTATTCGCTGCGCCTGCCCCACCGATAATCCCGCCGTTTGTTCCTGGATTGGATACGCTAACCCTAGCGGTTGCTGCTCGACAAAATCGAGGATCTGCGCCTTTGCTAACAAGCTATAAATAGCCTCATCAGATAACTCACGACCCATGGCGACATTGTCACGCAAACTGCCATGAAACAGCTGCGGCTCTTGCCCGAGCCATGCCAACTGCTTGCGCCAATCCTCCAGGGCTAACTCACTTAACTGTGTACCAGAGATCCGCAGCTCCCCTTGATAGGGTAGAAAACCGAGCAAGGCATTGAGTAAACTGGTTTTGCCAGCGCCGCTCGGGCCCACGATGGCCACATGCTCGTTAGCTTTGATCTGGAAACTAACAGGCCCGAGTAACAAACTGCCATCTAGGCTATAAACAGATAAATCTTTAGCTTCAATCTCTATCTTGTCGTCAACTGGCTTATTACCACCAAACTGCTCGGTTGGGTGGTCGAGCAATGTCATCAACTCTTCTGCCGCACCGATAGCCTGTGCTTTAGCGTGATAATGAGTGCCCATATCTCTTAGTGGCTGGTAAAACTCAGGCGCCAAGATCAACACAAATAAACCGGTAAACAAACTGATTGAAACGCCATAATGACCAAAGTTCAAATGACCTAAATAGCTAAAACCAAAGTAAACCGCCATTACTGCAATAGATACTGCCGCAAAAAACTCCAGTACCGCTGAGCTTAAAAATGCCATTCGCAGCACAGCCATAGTGCGTTCACGAAACTCTTCCGACGCCTTGCGGATCACTCTTGCTTCTTTCTCACCTTGGTTAAATAACTTGAGCGTCGACAAACCTTTTAATCGGTCCATAAAATGGCCGCTTAAACGTGCTAACGCGCTAAAATTTTTGCGATTCGCATCTGCAGCGCCCATGCCGACTAAAATCATAAACATAGGAATAAGCGGCGCGGTGGCCAATAAAATCAGACCAGCGGCCCAGTTAATAGGGAATACCGCCACGAGGATGATTAGTGGAATGAAACCGGCCAACACCACTTGTGGCAGATAACGTGCGTAGAAATCTTGTAGATCTTCGACTTGCTCAAGCACTATGCTAGCCCAGCTTCCCGCGGGTTTACCTTTAATAAAGGCAGGCCCGAGTAGCGCTAACTTATCAAGCACTGCTGCGCGCATCTGTATTCTTAACCTAGCGCCAGCCTGAAAACTGGCACGCTCGCGGGCAAAGGCAAGCACCCCACGCACAACCGTCAGCAGTAACAGAGCCAAAAAATGGTCGATAAAATCGGACTTGGGCAGCTCATCAATAATGATCCCTTGAAGAACCGTCGCGATAAGCCACGCCTGACACATCAAGCTTAGCCCGGTTAACACACCAAAAAAAACTGACAAATTTAAGTAAAATCCACAGGCTTTTTTCTGTAACTTTAGCCATTTAGTAAGCTTTTTCTCTACTGTTTTATCCATGTGATTCCAGACTAAAGACAACTTGGGGATGAGTGGATGCTTTGCTCTTTACTGTGGCAAACCCAACATAAGCACGTTATTAAAGACTTTAACGTATCGCCTAAGTTCAATCACCCTTGAGCAAAAAACGAGAATGCATCTCAATATTGCCTGAGTATCGCAGGCATTAATCGCAGAATAAAACATCTATGCTGTAAATGTTATCGGACTCACAAAAATTGAGCTAGATCAATAAACCAAGCAGAAGACGATAGATATAAATTGCGATTTAAATACAAAAAAACCGCACTAAGCTAGGCTCATTGCGGTTTAAAGGTTGATTTAGAACGAGCTAAATCAATTAACGATTAACATCGTTATCGATAGGAGATTAACGCTCTGCGTCAGACTCGTAATCTGAGTTATCGTCATCATAATCACTTTTAGGCGCAGCAGCTTCACGTGCACTGCGCCATACTTCTGCAGCTTGCTCTTTTGCATCAGCAGCTTCGTTACGCTCATCACGTGCCTTAGCCTTACGCTCGTTACGCTTGACTAAGTTTTCTAAGAATGACTTAAGCTCAGTCTCACCCCAAGCTTGCGCTTCAGCTTCTGTAGCAAAACCTTTCTTACTCTTAGAAACAACGATCTTTCTCGCTGTTTGACGACGAGTGATTTGGCCAGTCCACGTTGCGCCATCTGCTACTATGCGAAAATCATACTTCTTAGTTTGTGTCATGTTACTTTTTATCCTAACAATAATTCTAATACTTGAGCCAAACACACTGTTGGGCCGAATAAACCTATTAAATATAGATCAATTCGCCAACGATATTGGTGAGCTCAATCAATACGCAAGAACAACAACCTAAGCATCACTCTCACGTTCATAATTCTGTTTCTAAACCGCACTGCCAATGTTCACCTTACACTGCAATACGCTTTACTTCATTCCCGACTCTAATTCACACAGCTTACAATTAAGCTTATAACCAAGCATGGCATTTCTACCCTCTTGATCTGTCACCCAATCTCGCCGCTCCCATGGAGGACGATGACGAACATGCTGAGTATGACCGCAAGACAAATTGGCAACCCAATGATCTTCATCATCTTTATGATAACTCACGATAGGCTGCAGCATGACAAACCGCCGAATTAGGTAAAATAGTTACCTAGAATTTACTGGTAAAAATCGGTAGATGAACTTTCAGGGGCGCGAGATTAACACATGCAGCGCTGATACAACATCTTTTAATTGCCCAAAAATCACACAATCGACGTTTTTTTTCAAAATTAGCCCATTTCAGTGCGTAACAGTTATCAATCCAGCCCAATATCTCCAGCCTAGAATCAATTTAGTGCCATACTCTTTATAACGTGGTTATTTGGTCAGTGATTGCTTAATAATTAGCGCTTTTTAAGCAGATCCTGTAAGCTGCACGGCCGCCAGCATCCGCAGGCCCCCTAAAACCGCTGCCAGTCGTACTTTAACGCCTATTTCGCAGCCGAAATGAGACCTATCTATGAGTTTTGCCTCACTGGGCTTATCAGCCCAAATTTTGAAAGCCGTTGCCAACAAAGGTTATGACACTCCTTCACCTATTCAGGCACAAGCAATTCCAGCCGTACTTGAAGGTAAAGACGTGATGGCCGCTGCGCAGACCGGTACAGGTAAAACAGCAGGCTTTACCCTGCCATTGCTAGAGTTACTTTCAAAAGGCACTAAGGCACCAGCAAAACAAGTACGCGCATTGGTATTAACACCCACTCGTGAGCTAGCCGCTCAGATTGGTGAAAGTGTTGAAGTCTATGGCCAATTTTTACCTCTGAAATCTGCGGTAATATTTGGCGGTGTTGGCATTGGCCCACAAATTTCTAAACTTAACCGCGGCGTTGATATTCTGGTTGCGACACCAGGGCGTTTACTCGACTTATATAATCAACGTGCAGTGAGCTTTAGCCAGCTCGAAGTATTGGTACTTGATGAAGCCGATCGCATGTTAGACATGGGCTTTATTCACGACATCAAAAAGATCCTGGCGATTCTGCCGGCTAAGCGTCAAAACTTGATGTTCTCAGCCACTTTCTCTGATGAAATTCGTCAACTCGCTAAAGGCTTAGTGAACAATCCTGTAGAGATCTCGGTTACCCCACGTAACGCGACCGCTAACACGGTACAGCAGTGGATTTGCCCAGTCGATCAGGGTCAAAAAGCCGCTGTTTTAGTCCAGCTAGTTAAGCAGAACAATTGGCAACAAGTATTGGTATTTAGTCGTACTAAGCACGGTGCAAACCGTCTTGCCAAGAATCTTGAAGCAAAAGATATTACTGCTGCTGCTATTCATGGTAATAAGAGCCAAGGCGCAAGAACCAAAGCTTTGGCTGACTTTAAGAGTGGCGCTGTGCGAGTGCTTGTGGCCACCGACATCGCTGCACGTGGCCTTGATATTGACCAACTGCCGCAAGTGGTGAACTTTGACTTACCAAATGTGCCAGAAGATTATGTGCATCGTATTGGCCGAACAGGTCGTGCTGGCGCTTCTGGCCATGCTGTATCGCTCGTTAGCAGCGAAGAGATTAAGCTGCTACGTGACATTGAGTTACTGATCAAACAGAACTTAGAGCGACGCCCTGTTGAAGGTTTTGAACCCACTCATGGCTTGCCAGAAACAGACTTAACGGGTAAATCACATGGGCAAAACAAAGGCCCACGTAATGGTGGTCAAGGCCGAGGTAACGAACGTTCTCGCAGCCCACATAAAGGCGCTAACTCGGGCGGTGCTAGCAATAAATCACCAAACCCACGTCGTCAAGGCAATGCGCAAAGCAGCGAAGGTGTGAAGGTTGAGCATAAAGATGGTCAACGCAGCGGCGAAATGGCACGTGGCCACCAGCCAACCGAAAACAAACCTAGACGTCAGCGTCGCCCTAACGCTGGCAGCTCTGCTAATGGTAATCCAAGCAATGGCGGCCCAGAGCGCAGCCAAAGCAAGCCATCGGGTCAGCGTCGTTCTCATTCAAATAGAAGTGCTAATAAGCCAAGCCAAAATAGCTAATATTTAAACTGGCCAGCAACAGATACAATGACCAAGACTCTCCATCCGTGGGTCTTGGCATTAGCGCCCTTAGCATAAGTGCTCTTGGCAATAAATACCAAGACTACCCATAGGTGTTCGTATTAGCGCCCTTAGCATAAGGCTCTTGGCATAAATACCAAGACTACCCATCGGTGTTCGTATTAGCGCCCTTGGCATTAGCGCCCTTGGCATAAGTGCTCCAGGCACAAATACCAAGACTACCCATCCATGGGTCTTGGCATAAGTGCTCCAGGCACAAATACCCAGACTACCCATCCATGGGTCTTGGCATAAGTGCTCCAGGCACAAAAAAGCAGCGCCTAAGCGCTGCTTTTTTTATACCTAAAGCCACACCCAAATGCGCTTAACGCATTTCCCATGCACGGTATGAACGGCCTTTTAGCTTACCGTTAGTAATTTTATGCAGGGCTTTTTTAGCCACTTTACGGTTAACCGCCACGTAAGCGCGCATATCGGTAATTTTGATTTTACCGACTTCAGAGCCCTCAATACCATCCTCGCCCGTTAATGCACCAAGAATATCACCAGGACGCAATTTCTGCTTTTTACCACCATCGATTTGCAAGGTGATCATCACAGGTTGTACCGGGAAGGTATCTAACAAGTGCTCTGATGGCAGCGCTTCATTAACGATATCACGCTCAAGATAATCTTCGAGCAATGCAATCTTGTAGCCATCTTCATCATTGTAAAATGTGTGCGCCGAACCTTTACTGCCCGCACGGCCTGTACGACCAATACGGTGAATATGTACTTCAGTGTCGTAAGCCACGTGATAGTTAATCACAGCGTCCAATGCGTCGATATCAAGGCCACGCGCCGCAACATCGGTTGCCACCATGATAGACACACTCTTATTGGCAAACTGCAATAAGGTTTGGTCTCTATCTCTTTGCTCTAAATCACCGTGTAGAGCAACAACGCTAAAGCCGTCATTCTTCAATTGCGCAGCAACATCTTTGGTTTCACGCTTGGTATTACAAAACACCACAGCACTTTCAGGGCGGTATTGCAGCAGCAATAACTTCAACGCTCGCATGCGGTCGTTGTTATTACCAACCTCATAGAAGTGTTGTTCGATGGTGCTTGTTGCATGAGTCGAAGCCACTTTAACCAATACGGGTTTGAACATGATCTTATCTGCAATAGACTGGATCTGCTCAGGGAATGTCGCACTAAACAGTAGCGTCTGGCGCTCTATCGGCATACGCTCCATGATGCCTTCAAGCTCAACCTGAAAGCCCATCTCTAACATACGGTCAGCTTCATCGAGCACTAAAGTATGTACATTGTCTAGATCTAAGCGGCCGCGATCTAAGTGATCGATAATACGGCCTGGCGTACCAACAATAATGTGCGCGCCATGTTCTAATGAGCCAATTTGTGGCCCCATTGGTACACCGCCACAAAGGGTCAGTACTTTAATGTTATGGATACCACGAGCAAGTGTACGGATCTCTTTTGCTACTTGGTCAGCAAGTTCACGAGTTGGGCATAAAACCAGTGCTTGAATGCGAAAACGTTTAACGTCTAATTTGTGCAGTAAGCCCAAACCGAACGCTGCCGTCTTACCCGAGCCAGTCTTACCTTGGCCAATGACATCTTCGCCATTAAGAATGGCAGGTAAGCTTTGCGCCTGAATCGGTGTCATCGACTCATAACCCATCGTTTTTAGGTTATCGAGTAATTCAACCTTAAGGTTAAGGCTTGAGAATGGCGCTTGGCCATCGGTGTTTGGGACTGATTGAGTCAAAGTATCTTTCCTAAGTATTCACTGCTGTTTAGGGCCGTTTACCCTCTAGGACTCGATACCTTAATCAGGTTCATCAAATCGCGCTTGGCAGTGATAAAATCATGGTGACAAGGCTCCAAACCATCAGGAGCAAAAGTTGTCGTTTGCTATCGCTATAAATTATAGCGCGCTATTGTAGCAGTTATTCTTTTAGTTGCAGCATGTCGAATATAGGATAACTAATAAATATATCGCTATCGCAGCCTTTTACGGCCTTTAGCGCCGAGTTTGGTTAACTTGGTGCCTCTATTACCTCGGCCGCAATAGCCCTGATGTAAATGAGCAAGCTCCTAACAACAAAATCCTAGCCACAAAAAAGCTGGCTATGTTTGCCAGCTTAATATTAGTCGTATCGAGGATGATTGCCGCATCAAATTTGCCAAGAGTGCATAGATAGTGCAAACAACTAATGTCAGTTACAGATCCTCGCCGCGTAGTGTTGCGCTTAATCTATCAACCCACCAATCAACCGCATCTCTAGCATCGTCGGTTGAGTCAATCATGGTGCTAAAGTCTTTACCGCCCGCTTTTCGGTCAATCACAGCCACGATAGGCTTACCCGTTTGCGCATCGCTAAGCATAAGCTCTATCGTCGCACTACCCACATTGGTATGCTCGCCAGTCACTACCTTTGAAATACTTGAGATCCCAAGCCCAAAAGGCAAAATACTGCTAGTGACGGCTAAAATTGGATTCGGGGTTTCAATATTGGTTAACGCCACGCTGACTCTAAGTGTTTTAGGCGCTTCACCTTTAGCGAGGGTTTGCTCCAGTTCAGTTTGGTTGATGATCTTAAAACGCTGACTGGCTTTTTGCTTAACTTTACTGATTAGATAACGTGAAACCTCAACAACATCCTCATCATCTAAGTTGTCGTAACGGGTTTTATCATCTAAAACTAACCAAGCTTGGTCAACGATGACGCTATCGTACTGACTAAGGATTTGATTAAGGTCGCTAACACTTTTTATTTTAGGTTGCGCCCAAATAAGGTCACTTCCACCGTCAGGGCCGGGTCGAAAATCGTCAAATGAACTAAACATCTGCGAGTTTCTATAATCCTGGATGGTGCCACAACCCGTTAGCAATAAAGTCAAACCCAGCAAAAATAGTCGTGTCACAGTCATGGTCTTTACTCACTTTAAGTCGATGCTAACCCGCCTGTTAGCAAATAATGAGCAAAGTTTACACCAACACACCAATAAAACACAGTAGGGCACACAACATGACAAACAGCACAGTACACAACCGTACACTCGCATTCCCATCTAAAAAGGTTGATCTATGGTTCAGCGACTTCGATTAATCTGGATTAAATACACCAATAACTGCACCGCTGGCTTTTTTAGCCACTTTTTCTTCTGTTTGTTGCTCACGATAATCGCACTCAACACACTCTACGGTTTCAATACCATTTTCTTTAAATAACACGATTGATTCTTTTGCTTGGCACTTCGGGCATTTAGCACCTGCTACAAAACGTTTCTTCACTTTTTTAGTTGTTGTCGTTGTTGTCATGATTTAAATTCCTTTACACATATGCCTAACATTTTGCCACAAAAGCTGCGTCATGACCGTACTTTTCTAGGATTCACCATAGAAGTAACCATGGGTTCTAAGCTATTATCTGTCCCCAATATTTGCTGTTACTCTGACATAAAGCCGACCTCAATGATCACCATCACTCAAGCTCAACTCGTTCGTGGCTCGAAAACCTTGCTCGATGAAACTTCATTAACCGTCTACCCTGGCCACAAAGTCGGTCTGGTTGGAGCAAACGGCAGCGGAAAATCTTCATTACTTGCGCTTATCTTGGGCAAAATCCATCTTGATAAAGGTGAGTTTACTATGCCTAGCGGTTGGCAGATGGCCACTGTGGCGCAGGAAACACCCGCACTTGACGTCTCAGCCATTGAATATGTCATTGATGGCGATACAGAATACCGCGAACTTGAAGCACTGCTGCATGCTGCACAAGAGGCCGACGATGGCCATAAAATTGCGCTCTTGCATGGCAAAATTGATGCGATTGGCGGTTATGCCATTCATTCTCGCGCCGCAAGCTTACTCGCCGGCCTAGGCTTTAGTGAGCAAGAGCAGCGCAATCCAGTGAAGAGCTTCTCGGGTGGTTGGCGTATGCGCTTGAACTTAGCTCAAGCACTATTGTGCCGCTCAGACCTACTGCTTCTCGATGAGCCAACCAACCACTTAGACTTAGATACCATGTACTGGCTAGAGGGCTGGATTAAAGCTTATCAAGGTACGCTTATTCTTATCAGTCACGACCGCGACTTTATCGACGGCATTGTCGATGAAATCGTTCATGTCGAAAATACTAAGCTGAACTATTACAAAGGTAACTACACCTCCTTTGAGCGCGTGCGTGCAGAACGGATGGCGCAGCAACAAGTGGCATTTGAACGTCAGCAAAAAGAGCGCGCTCATATGCAGTCTTTTGTTGACCGTTTCCGTTATAAAGCCAGTAAAGCTAAGCAGGCTCAAAGCCGCTTAAAAGCGCTTGAGCGTATGGCCGAGCTCTTACCATCACAAGCTGATAGCCCTTTCCACATGGCTTTTAGAGAACCTGAAGCCCTACCCAATCCTCTGGTGACCATGGAGCAAGTCTCTATCGGTTACGGTGAAACTGAGATCCTAAAAAAGGTACATCTCAACCTTGTTCCTGGTGCTCGTATCGGTTTATTAGGTCGCAACGGTGCGGGTAAGTCGACTCTGGTAAAGCTACTGTCGGGTGAGCTGTCACCGATGAAAGGCAAATATGAGACAAACCCAGGCTTAAATATCGGCTATTTTGCCCAGCACCAGCTGGAATTTTTAAGCTTAGATGACTCACCACTGCAGCATATGGTGCGCCTAGCCCCAAATACCAAAGAGCAAGAGTTACGTAACTTTTTAGGAGGCTATGGCTTTAATGGTGATATGGCTTTAGCGCCAGTTAGACCTTTCTCTGGTGGTGAAAAGGCGCGTTTAGTATTAGCGCTTTTGGTTTGGCAACGTCCTAACCTATTGCTACTCGATGAACCGACCAACCACTTAGACTTAGAGATGCGTCATGCGCTAACCATGGCACTACAGACCTTCGAGGGCGCAATGATTATCGTCTCGCACGATAGACACTTATTACGCTTAAGCTGCAGCGACTATTACTTAGTCGACCAAGGCGAAGTAAAAAGCTTTGAAGGTGACTTAGATGATTACCATCAATGGTTGCTTGATGCGGCAAAAACCGCAGGCAAAGAGGAAGACAGCGACGCGAGCACGCCGATTCAAGATAAAAAGCAGCAAAAGCGCTTAGAAGCCGAACTTAGACAAAAGCTGTCGCCACTTAAAAAAGTGCAGACTAAGCTGGAGAAAGAGCAGCAAAAAGCCAACGACCGTTTAAAAGAACTTGAAGGGATGCTAGCTGACACCAGCCTTTATGATGCCGATAATAAGGCTAAGCTTACCCAAGTGTTAGCCGAACGAACCACGCTTACCCAAGGGTTAGAGGAAAGCGAAATGGAGTGGCTAGAGATCCAGGAAGAAATTGAAAGTATTGAACAAGGTGTTCGCACTGAAATCTAACAAGAACCATAATTAATACCATTGAGTATAAGGGAAGCATTGCTTCCCTTTTTATTTGTCATACCATAGGTATCAATCTTCAACGATTATTTAGGCAACTGAACTTAATGACATTAGTAGATAACCTTCCCCCCAGCTTGTGGAGCGATTGCGATGCCATCTATGAGCAACACCAAAGCCTGTGTTTGCAGTTACAAGATGCCCACCAGCTCAACGTCAATCTATTGCTATTAGCGATTTGGCTCGATAAACAGCAGCACACTCTTGCGTTACCTCATTGGGAGAGGCTGCAGCAAACGATGTTTACATGGGAACAAAAGCTCTTACTGCCCTTTCGAAAATTAAGACGCCTAGGTAAAAACCAGCTTGAGAGTTCGGAATACCAACAGATGCTAAGCGTAGAGTTAATGCTAGAGCGTAAGTCTCAGGCGATGATTTCTAACACACTGCAAGCTATGCCATTAGAGTCGAATGACACAGGCCAAGGCGCAAATAATGTAAGCGACTATCTGAGCATATTTAACCTCAAAAGCGCTCACTATCCCTCATTGCAACTCAAAAGCGAGTAATACTCGCCGTTTTACATAACATGGTAGTTATGTTGTTAATCTCTCAGCCAACCGCGTCGCGTTTCTTGCGGTCATACCGTAAATAGACAGCTGTGGATTCGCGCCTAAGCTCGTCGGGAATATTGAACCATCCATCACCGATAGATTATCGAAGTAGTGCGACTCACCAAAGCTGTTCACCATCGACATGTTAGGATCTTCTCCCATTGGGCAGCCCCCCATGACATGCGCTGAGGCGACAACCGTTTTCAGTGGTGCGAGATCCATATTCTTTATGGCTTTCTTGGCCTCATTCCAGCTCGAAAGATACGGCATGCCTTGACTAATAGGCAGTACTTGCTGCGCACCTGCGGCAAATTGCAGCTCTGCCATACTCGCGTAAGCTCGCCTTGCTGCACGCCAAAAAGCTTCTGTGAGCGGGTAATCGAGTGTAAAGCCATGCTCGGTCAATTTAACCTGCCCGCCTTGGCTGTTTTCATGATAACCATCGCGAACCAATGCGATGGTCACTTGCAGTTGATTGAACTTCTCCATTAAATCCGCGTGACTTTTGCCATAACCAATGGTTTTTGAAGCGATCAAAATTGGATGAATTGGCGGGACTTCAAGCTTATAACCGAGTTCACCATCCGCGCCATTTTGCCATACAAACTGATCTGAATAGATGGATTGTGGTGCACCGCTGTGGCCATTAATTGGATCGCTAAACACGGCCCCGCTCAATAAGGTCGGATGTAGGAAAGTACGTTTACCAATAATTTCATGGGGATCAGGCAACTTAGATCGCAACATGATGGCCGGAGTATGTATGGCTCCCGCCGACAAGATATAATGTTTTGCCTTAAACATCAGTTCAACCGGTAACGGCTGCATGTTGCTATCAACCGCTTGAGCTTTTACCGCAAAAATTTTGTCATTATGATGCTCAAGTTTCATCACTTTAGCTTGACTCACTAACGTCGCACCGCGATCGAGCGCCGCAGGTATGGTGGTGACCAACATCGACTGTTTAGCATTGACTGGGCACCCCATGCCGCAGTAACCGGTATTCCAACAGCCTTTAACATTGCGCTTTATGACGGTGTAGTCCCAACCGAGCGTTTCACATCCCTGCTTTAATGCTTGGTTATTACGGTTTGGATCATAGGCCCATTGACTAATGTTAAGCCGCCGCTCCATTTTCTCAAACCATGGATCGAGTTCCTGACGAGAAAGCCCAACCACAGATTTGGCTTGAGCCCAATATTCAAGTGCTGGTTCTGGCGTGCGGATAGACGTTGTCCAGTTAACCGTTGTTGAACCGCCTACTGCACGCCCCTGAAATATGCCAATAGCCTTATCGCTTGTCTTCATTCCAGCCGCTTGATGATACAGATCCGGATAGGCGACACGCTCTTCCATGACAAAGTCTTTCGAAGATTTAAGCGGGCCTCCTTCAACGATAATCACTGATAGGCCAGCCTCGGTGAAAATTTCTGCTGCGACCCCGCCGCCCGCGCCACTACCTACAATCACAACGTCAGCTTCTAAAGTTTGGTTTTGAGTCAGCTTAGCCGCATTAATATGTGCCCAACCAGACTCTAAGCCCGTTACAATAGGATCTTCAATGGCCACAAGCTACCCCTTACCCAGCGTGTTGATTAATAACATCAGTTCATATCCTCAAGGAAAGTTGGCTTGGCATAATGTAAGCGGCTCCAATGTTCTGGGTTGGAGTAATAACTCGCCATCACTAATTCTCGCAATCCTTGATAAGCTGTCACCATCATATCGATGAAGCTTGTGCGCCAATTTTGTAGCATCTCAATCAACTCAGGCTGTTTACGTAACATCAAAGGAGTCATACTGCCGGTCAAAATCAATAGACCTAAGCGTCCTTCGAGCATTTCAAGTAGTTGTTCAAGTTCTGCCTGGCTTTCTTGAGGAAGAATAGAAATAGTGTGCTCGATGGCATCTAAGGTACGATTTATCGCGTCACGCTTTAGTGTGGCAACTTCAGGCAAGGCGCCATCTAAAAACACCGGCACTAGCACGCTAAATAACAATCGATGCTTGTCATCAAGTTCTTTATTAACGCGGACATAATCCGACGAGTAATAATTAACTCCCAGCGCTAAACAGGCTGTCCCTGCTAATGCGGTCGTGATAAAAGTACGTCGTTCCATCGCGCCCTCTATTGTTATTAAGTACTTATAATTACGTGCTTATCATTGAGTGATTCTGAGTGTTTTAGCGCTAAAATATCCTCACTTACGCTGTCATTTAGATGCTGATTTACCCCGTCACTAAACGAAAAACTAAACAAATAACTCCGCGAGTCACTTTAGCCAGTTATCAGCCTTACAGCTGGAAACAAAGTCGATAAATGGTCTGATTACAATCTATGCTACACTCTGCTCACAATAACAATTAAACACACGTTTTAATTTTCAGCAATAGCCAATTATTATGAAGCCAACTTTTTCACCCCCTTGGTGGGCTAAAAACCCCCATGTTCAGACGATTCTCCCGGTACTCACCAAAGTGGACAGACCACAGTTAGATCGCGAAAGATTAGAACTGAGCGACGGTGATTTTATCGATCTAGACTGGCAAGGTACACCTGAAAACCATCGAGCTATTCTGGTCATTATTCATGGCTTAGAGGGCAGTGCAGAGTCGCACTATGCACGTCGCATACTGACGGCCAGCAAGGCAATTGGTTTATGTGCGGTTGTGCATCATCACCGCAGCTGTTCAGGGGAGCTTAATAGACTCGCTCGTGGTTATCACAGTGGTGATACTCAAGATCTTCAAACCACTTTACAACATTTAAAAGCACACCATCCAAACAGCCCACTGCTAGCGGTAGGATATAGCTTAGGTGGAAATGTTTTAGTTAAGTATCAAGGTGAGCAACAGCAACAAAGTTTAATCGATAAGGCCGTTGCAATCTCTGCTCCACTGCAGCTCGGGTCTTGTGCGAACCGACTGGAAAAGGGCTTCTCCAAAGTTTACCAAAGCTACCTAATTAAACAGCTGCAACAGAAAATGCGCGGCAAGTTATCAAGACCAGAACTCGCAGCAGTGATGCCAATTAACCATAAAGATATTGAGCAGCTCAATACCTTTTATGCCTTTGACGATAAGATCACGGCGCCACTCCATGGCTTTAACGATGTCGAAGACTATTACACCCGCGCTAGCGGCTTACCTTATTTAAGTTTGATTGCGAAGCCAACGTTAGTTATACACGCTAAAGACGATCCGTTTATGACCGACGCTGTCATCCCAAGCAACAATCAATTGTCTAATCAAGTACAATATGAACTACACGATAATGGCGGCCATGTGGGCTTTATAAACGGTGGCAGCCCTTGGCGACCTAAATATTATCTTGAACAGCGTGTATTGAATTTTTTAACTTCAGCGGAAACCTCAAAATGTTAGTTCCTTACGAATCTTTGTCGCAGTTACCTAGCGATACCTTTGATAACCTCATCAAAGAATACCTTATCAGCCAAGTTGAAGATGGTAGCTTTTCCGGCGATGGTCAGCACAGCATGAAAAAGGCTATTGTTCAATGTAAAGCGGCCCTCAAACAAGGTATTTTAGTCGTAGAGTACAGCGAAGAAGAGGAGTCAATTGGCATTAGGCGTAAAGAGGATATTGTCATTCACAACATGAACTACCAGTAAGCTTAACCGTTGAACTTGCTTGAGCTTACTTTGACCTGAGTTTGACCTTAGCTAAGCTAAGCCGTATAACTGAAGATTCTAAGTACAGTATTCTTACCTGAGTCACTATGATTAGTCGCTGCTTTGGCTAACGTGCAGGTGATCGTTAACTATCTTTATTTTGGGTAAAAAAATGTCAGCGAAACATCCTATTATTGCCGTCACAGGTTCGTCAGGTGCAGGCACCACTACCACTACGACGGCATTCAATCATATCTTTAGACAGCTCGGCATTAATGCAGCAATTGTGGAAGGTGACAGTTTTCATCATTTTACTCGTCCAGAAATGGCGGTAATGATCCGCAAAGAGAAAACTGAAAATAGAAATATTAGTTACTTTGGTCCTGAAGCAAATGACTTTAATCGTCTCGAAAAGTGTTTTAGCGACTACAGTAATACTGGTCAAGGTGAAACTCGCGCGTACTTACATACCTTTGATGAAGCCGTGCCTTTTAACCAGATGCCAGGTACCTTTACCCAATGGCACCCGCTGCCTGAAAATACCGACATGCTCTACTATGAAGGCCTGCATGGCGGGGTCGCAACCGATGATTGCGATGTTGCGCAGCATGTCGATCTACTCATAGGTATGGTGCCAATCGTCAACCTTGAGTGGATCCAAAAAATCATCCGTGACACCTCTGAGCGTGGCCATAGCCGTGAAAAAGTCATGGACTCAATAGTGCGTAGCATGGATGACTATATCAATCATATGACGCCGCAGTTTTCCCGCACTCATATTAACTTTCAACGCGTACCAACCGTTGATACATCAAACCCATTTAGCGCTAAGAGTATTCCAACACTAGATGAAAGCTTTGTGGTGATCCGTTTTCGCGGTATTAAAAATGTCGACTTCCCCTATTACCTACGCATGATCCAAGGCTCATTTATGTCTCGGGTTAATACCCTTGTCGTGCCAGGTGGCAAAATGTCATTGGCGATGGAGCTCATTCTCACTCCACTAGTGAAAGATCTGATGGATAAGCGATTACAGTTAATCTCTCCAGAAAATGAGTAACTCAAAATTATATTAAGATTTGTTTAAGCCTCTCTAGGTAGACTGCTGCTTATCGGGATTTCAGGCGAAAGAACGATAAGTTAGCATTCCCTTGGAGGTAAATTCCCCCATCTTGATCTGTTTATTTCCTCGGGATTGCTAACTGCCCAATTTTCATGATTGATCTTCTTATTTCCTTTAAATCGCTAGCTACTTCCTCTAAAAATATTCCAAATAGTAAATTCCACCTTCATGCTTGATCTGTTTGTTTCTTTGGGATTGCTAACTGACCTTTCTACTCTATCTGCAAAAAAGTAAATTCCACATCCATGCTTGATCTGTTTATTTCCTCGGGCTTACCAACTGCCCTTTCCTAACTCTATCTTCCAAAAAATATATTTTTACCGCTTTCAACAAAACAACCAAAGTAAACTCCATATCCATGCTTGATCTGTTTACTTCCTCGGGATTGCTAACTGCCCTTTTCTTTCAATAAAAACATACAAAACAAAATTCCTGATTCATGCCTACTCTGCTATTCTTGGTATTGTTCGGGTACAAAAAAAGCCCCTATTCAGGAGTAATGCCGATCATTTAGCAGTTTATTGAACGGTTGACCGATCTTTATAAGATGGCAAAATCCGAGTGTTTTTAAACACTCGGATTTTTTTATGGACGTATCTCAAG
>NZ_JBRILT010000028.1:0-62955 GCF_052977065.1 Shewanella sp. 125m-1 | reverse complement strand
TAGGTCATTTCCAGGCGCCAAATTATTCTCGAAAGAGAAGCGATAAAGCCCGTTGCTAACGCAACGGGCTTTTTTCGCATATGCGAACGCTGAAAAGAGCCACTCCCAACGTCGAGTAGATTATTGCTCCTGCATAATCGACACTTCCGCCATCCATGACGGTCGCCCGCCGCTGAGCGGGTTCCCCAGCTTCGTAACAAGTTACTCCGCGTTCAAGTCAGACTGAATACTGCGTATTCAAAGCGCCCAACTTTCACCCCCATGTGTTCGCTGCGCGAACTACGAGAGTAGGCGCCACTTTTATTTCACTTTTGTAAAAGTGAAGACAACACAGGGTTCTTGAAAGAGAAGCAAAAAAGCCCGCTACGATGTAGCGGGCTTTTAAGTTTGTAATCGTTGTAGCTAACTCTAACTAAGGATTTTGTCTAAGATGGCTTTATTAGCATCGGGGAATTCGTACTGGCTGAGTTGTTCTCTTTCAACCCAGTTGACTAGCTGGCCTTCTAAGCCCTTTGCCTCACCACTAAAATTGGTTACCCAATGGATATCTAAGAAGACTTGCTTATCACCATAGTCATGGTGGATTTCCATCATGGGTTCGGTAGCATTTACGTCTAAGTTTACTTCTTCTTTAAGCTCTCTAATGAGCGCTTCTGAAGTCGTCTCTGACTTTTCCACCTTACCACCAGGGAACTCCCACTTTCCGCCTTGGTGCAGGTGTTCAGGACGCTTTGCCAATAAGATGCGTTGATTTTTATCTTGGATCACTCCAACAGCAACGTGGATCAGTTTGCTCATTGGTTTTTATCATCTTCAAATGGGTTTTTATCTAGAAAAAAGTCATCCTCGTCGTAGCCTAATTGATCTAGCATTTCAGGATCGAACTCTGATTTTACTGGGATGGCATTTTTCTCTGACGCCCAATCTCCAAGATCGATTAATTTACAGCGTTCGCTGCAAAATGGCTTGAACTCAGATTCAGCATTCCAGGTTACGGGCTTTTGGCAAGTCGGGCATTTTACGGTTAAAGACATAATGAACCTTGTCAGCTTAGAGCCTGACGTTTAAAAGTGTATAAGTAGATTTTAAAGCGTTAAGTGCAGGTTGCCAACTCGAATTCGATCGCTTGGTCAGAATGCTTCTGTTGGTCGAATTGTACAAAATGTATCGCGTAGCGGTTTCTATGTCCGCTAATGGTTGGATAGCAGCCCTGTTCGGCGGCGAGTTTGACTCTTATCAGTGATAAAGGCTGTTCACTATTGCCTTGGTAAAAGCCGCCACTAGCTTGTTTTACTTGGTATTGTGTAGTTTGCCTTGTTAAATCTAGCAGTAATTTTACCGGTGACAGTATGCTTGCAAACTGACCCACCCAATCTTGATATTCACTTTGGCGAACCTGCCACGGTTTTGCTAACCAATAATGCAGTTGTGGTAAGTCGAAATTGCAACTCGCACCGGGCATATTGAATCTTTGCCTCAATGCAGACAAGAAGCGGTCATGCTTTAGTTCATGACCTGGGCGTTGAGCGGCTTGTAATATGTCTCTACACGTACTCAACTTTGAGATATAAAGCTCAACTTGCTCATCATTGATAGTGGGTAGAGATTGCCATTTTGATAAGGCAAACAGTTGCCTATCTAAATCTTTGAGCACTTCACCGCGGTAATCGCAGCGCTCGGTAAGTTCACACAATGAGAAAAGGGGATAAAAACAGCGATGCTGATGATCTTGATCTAGGTTAGCCTGTAGTTGCTCAGCCAAGTATTCTAGGCGCAAGTAACTACGAGTTTTTTCGTTCAGAGGTTGTTCATAGATCAATTCAGTCATGGCGTTATTCAAGAATTACTGGATAATTTTAAATAAAAGTTATGTAGTGCGTGTACCTTGCACTTTAACGCCGATATCTCTCCATGGTTGTCTATGACATCATCAGCTTTTGACAGTTTCTCAGCTCTAGAAGCCTGACTACCTATTATATTTTTTACCTGCTCTGCAGTAACCGCATCTCTGCTAATCGTTCTTTGTTGCTGCAGCTCCGGCGAAATATCCACCAGAAGTGTTCGATCTACTAACCTATCTAACCCGTTCTCAAATAGCAAGGGTACAACCATAATTACATAATCTGATTGTGCATTTTTGCACTGCTGCAGCATTGATTCTCTAATCATTGGGTGTAATAGGTTATTTAGCCATAGTCGCTCGGCGTTATTTGAAAATATCTTTTCTCTAAGCATTGCACGATCAAGGTTACCGTCAGCGAGTAGCGTGTCTGAGCCAAAGTGTTCTGCAATTTTGATAAGACCTGTAGAGCCTTTAGCTACCACTTCGCGGGCGATGATGTCGGCATCAACGAGCGTAATCCCGAGCTCAGCAAAAAGGTTTGCGACAGTGGTTTTTCCGCTACCGATCCCGCCTGTTAGTCCAACTATATAGTCAGCCATAGTGACTCCTTTACTCTTTGCGACCCTCTATAAGGTAGAAAGATACCAGTTGGTAATGCTTTCGCCCCAGATCATCGCTATCCAGCCAGCAGCAGCGATGTAAGGTCCAAACGGGATCGGGTTACCATGATTTAATTTTTTGAACACGATAAGTGCGATACCGACTATGGCGCCAACAAGTGATGACAGTAAGATAACCAAAGGCAGCACTTGCCAGCCAAACCAGGCGCCAAAAACGGCCAACAGCTTAAAGTCGCCATAGCCCATGCCGTCCTTACCAGTAAGCAGTTTAAACAGCCAAAACACGCTCCATAAGCTCAAGTACCCTGCTGCTGCACCTATTAAGGCATCTGATGTTGTCGCAAAGGTACCACTTAAGTTAATGATGAGCCCCAGCCATAATAACGGCAGAGTAATCTGGTCTGGCAGTAACATTTCGTCTAGATCTATCCCGGTTAACGCGATAAGGCAAAATGTCAGTAAAGTGGTTAGCGCAAACTCTAATGTGGGACCAAAATGCCAGGCTAAAAAGGCAACGAGTGCGCCAGTAATGATTTCAACAATAGGGTAGCGAGCCGAAATAGGATTGCTACATGCCGCGCATTTGCCCTTTAGCATTAACCAGCCAAGAATGGGCAGGTTATGCATCGGCTTGATATTGGTTTTGCATTTAGGGCAAGCAGAGCCGGGAACAACTAAATTGTATTTCTCTGGAAAAGCATCGATTGGCGCTTCAAGCAGTTTTTTATTGCTATCGAACACTTCTTTTTTGTTTTCACTTAAGTAGTGATTGCATTCTTGCTGCCACTCACGCTTCATCATTACCGGCATACGATGAATGACTACGTTTAAAAAGCTGCCGATAACAGCGGCAAAAATAAAGCTTAGTGCGATAAAAAGCCAGGGGGTTTGGCTAAAAACAGAAATTAGTTCAGTCATTATTATTCTTAAATTGTAAATTAAACTTGCGAGTTAACCACCTACAACCTTACCCATTTCAAAAATTGGCAAGTACATGGCCACAATTAGGCCGCCAACAACGGTGCCTATGACGACCATCATAATCGGTTCTATGAGGCTTGATAAGCCATCAACGGCGTCATCTACCTGCATCTCGTAGATGTTAGCCACTTTGTTGAGCATATTATCTAGCGATCCTGACTCTTCACCAATCATCACCATCTGTACTAGCATATCAGGGAACAGACCGGTTGTGCGCATGGCGACGTTCATCTGCATGCCCGACATCACTTCGGTGCGAATTTTCAATATCGCTTTACGATACACAGCGTTACCCGATGCGCCAGCGGCAGACTCAAGACCTTCAATTAATGGCACTCCGGCGGCAAAGGTGGTGGCTAAGGTGCGGGCAAAGCGAGCCATAGCGCCTTTATGAAGAATGGGACCAATGGCTGGTATTTTTAAAAGAAATGCATCAACTTGATCACGAAAGTGCTGTGAGTTTAGGTGTGCTTTTTTAAAAGCAAAAACAGCAATAGCGATAGCGGCAACAAAGAAATACCAAGAGCTTTCAAGTCCACGGGAGATAACCAATACAAATTGAGTAAATGCGGGAAGCTCAGCGCCAAAACCTTTAAAAATTTCTTCAAATTGTGGCACTACAAATAGTAGTAATAAAGCCGTTACCAAAATTGCTACGATAACGACTGCAGCGGGATAGAACATCGCTTTTTTAATTTTGGACTTTAAGGCTTCAGACTTTTCTCTGTAGGTGGCGATACGATCAAACACGGTATCAAGAGAACCTGAGTGCTCGCCCGCTGCGACAAGATCCACATAGAGGTCATCGAAATATTTTCTGTGTGGGCGAAGTGCATCTGATAGAGGTACACCAGACTGGATTTCGCTAAGAATGGTTGCTAACAGTTCACGCATTTTGGCTTTTTCATGGCCGCGTCCAAGTAACTCAATTGTGGTCACAAGAGGCACGCCTGCCGCCAACATGGTGGCAATTTGCCGGGTGACCATGGCGATATCCATGGGCTGTATTTTTGGGTCGCCAAGTTTGAAAAGTGGTGCTGCTTGTTTTTTTACCAGCTTTGGGGTTACACCTTGGCTTTTTAATTGAGCGCGAATTTCAGCGCTCGAAACACCTCTTAGCTCACCAGAAGTTTTTGAGCCATCGCGATTGGTGCCTTTCCACTCATAAGTGACAACCTTAGGCTCACTCTTGGTTTTTTTTCTTTCACGAGATTGCTTTGACGTTTTTGTTGCGATTGCCATGGCGGCCCTTTATATCGTTATTCTATTTCGTGATTCTATAATCGTTATTTTAGGTAACGCTTCATGTCGATTAATTTTGAGCTGCACATTTTAAGGCTGAAGCCATTTTATTGTGTCTATTAATGGTGTCGATTAAAAGCTGGTGACGCGGTTAATCTCTGCGATACTGGTGACGCCTTGAATAACCTTTAACAGGCCTGAATCGCGCAAATCACGCATGCCCTGGCTTTTCGCTTGTTTGAGAATTTGTAGCGAGTTGCCGCCTTCCATAATGGTGCGCGCAATTTCATCTGACATCTTCATCACTTCATAGATACCGACACGGCCCTTATAGCCACCTGAGCAGAGATCACATCCGACAGGTTTGTGAGGGGTTATGCCTGTATCGACTTGTTGCTGACTAAAACCGAGCTTTAATAGCTCATCGGCAGGGATATCTTCCGGGGCTTTACAGGTTGGGCAGAGGCGTCTTGATAGGCGCTGAGCGATAATCAAATTAACTGAGCTAGCGATGTTATAGCCGGGCACCCCCATATTGATTAAGCGGGTTAAAGTTTCAGCCGCAGAATTTGTATGCAGGGTCGATAGTACTAAGTGTCCGGTTTGCGCTGCTTTAATGGCTATTTCAGCGGTTTCCAGGTCTCGGATCTCACCTACCATCACCACATCAGGATCTTGACGCAGGAATGAGCGCAGTGCCGATGCGAAAGTTAACCCTGCTTTAAGGTTAATATGGACCTGGTTTACGCCTTCTAAGTTAATTTCGACTGGATCTTCGGCGGTCGAGATATTGCGCTCTTCGGTGTTAAGAATGTTAAGGCCAGTATAAAGCGAGACGGTTTTACCTGAGCCCGTAGGGCCAGTCACCAAGATCATCCCTTGAGGCTTTTGCAGCATATCTTCATACAATAATCTTTGGTCATCTTCATAACCGAGTTTCTCAATACCGAGCTGGGCAGATGAGGAGTCTAAGATACGCATTACAATCTTCTCGCCCCAGATGGTGGGCAAGGTACTAACACGGAAATCAATAGATTTTGTGCGCGATAGTTTCATCTTAATACGGCCATCTTGCGGTACGCGGCGCTCGGCGATATCAAGCTTTGACATCACTTTTAAGCGGGCAGATATACGGCCTGATAAGTTAACCGGCGGCTCGGAGACTTCATGCAAGATGCCATCGATACGAAAGCGAATGCGATAACGCTTCTCGTAAGGCTCAAAGTGTAAGTCTGAAGCACCTTTACGGATGGCGTCAGTTAAAATTTTGTTGATATAGATGACAATTGGCGCGTCATCTTTGCCGTCATTATCTTGCTCGTCATCACGTTTATTTGTATCGGTTACCTCAATGCCAGCTAAGGCGTCGGCATCGATATTATCAAGATCTAGGCCGCTAATATCATCTTCTAACACTTTCTCTAGCGCTTTGGTGAGCTTATCATCTTCAACCAAAATCGCTTCAGCGTGCAGACCCGCGCTAAATTGAAAATCTTCTAATGCCGCAATATTAGTAGGGTCTGAGGTGGCGATATACAGGCGGTTGCCGCGCTTAAACAGCGGCAAGCATTTATGTTTTTCGATCAGCTTTTTATTGAGAAAGTCTTCGGGGATAGAGCCGATATCGAATTCATTGAGATCCAGCAGAGGTGTACCGTACTCTTCGTAACAGAGTTCGGCTATTTTACGGGCATCGATTAGGTTTTCAGAGATAACAGTGGAGACAAGCGAGGCTTTATTTTTACGGGATTGACTAATTGCAGTCGCCATTTGTTGTTCTGACAACAAATTTTTACGAATGAAGAGAGTGGATAATCCGAGGTGAAGACCGGTAGTTGGCATACTAGCCCCATAATCTTTAATATAAAGTAAGCACCTAAATAAAGTTTAGGTGCTTACTATGTTTGGACGTTATAACCCTGCTCCGCTAGTGCACAAAGCGCCACCAGCAGTGACCGCAAATGCAACTGCACCTGTAGGATCAAACGTTGCAGTTAATGTACATGTATTATCAGCCCACGTTAATACTGGCTCACCATCTTGAGCTAGCGATGCAACAGCGTCCACAGTTAGCTTCGCATTGTTATTAATTTCACCTGAAATTGTCCCGCAGCCAATATCTGTTTGAACACAAGTTTGAACTTTTTGTGTGAAAGCGCTTAAGCCTTTCATTGCAGCGCCACCTTCTGCAGTTACTACATAATCTTTATAAGCAGGCAATGCAATCGCTGCCAAAATACCGATAATCGCTACCACGATCATCAATTCAATTAGGGTGAAGCCCTTAGCGTTATTCATTTTTGATTTGTTCATCATAGATCGGTTCATCATGCTGTTCATGTCTATCTCCATTAGAAAACGTTGAAATCACGTTTGAATGCTGCGTACTGGCATTCAATTCGCTATTCATACAGTTATATCACTGTTTATATCAGTGCTTATTATGAGTAAGTAGTACTTCAACCTTGCTTGATGCTCCTGCGCTAGCGTGCCGCAACTTCCTATGCTAATGGGTCACTCTTGCAGTAGCAATAGTACATGCAAGCTTGTAAACAAGTGCGAGTACGATAACTGCCTTCGTGGCGTTAGCGCGGCCTTAGGTATCCGTGTCTATCTTAAATATAAAAAGTTAAATTTTAAGGTTACTCGCCGTTATTATTAACTGAGTTCAAGGCTACAAGTTAAATTTAGCTATTTACTCATGCAGAAGTTATTTAGTAATCAGGATATTTAACCTTTTAGCCACCCAAAACGCCGGCTATCATAATACTGACTATCAAACCCAAGTGTTGGTTAACTCTGTATTGATTAATAAATATTCTATTTAATCTTAGCAACATCAAAACAGTCGTTATATCAATAACGAGTTAACCAAGCTGGCCATCTCGCCTATGTGCAAGTTAGTACAAAGTTAACGATAATGGAATAGCTGTTTGCGATAAAGTGGTCTTCTAATTATGATTTTTTCTAAAAGTGATGAGTTTTTGGTGAAAAAGTTATAGTTGCTGCCTGGTGGTGGTTAATTTATTGACGTTTATGCGGGCGGTGTCATTTTTCTGGTGTTTTACTTTACTCGTGTTGTTAGCGTTTTTGAGTGTTTAATTTGCTTAGTATATTAATAATTGGTCACTTGTTGAGAAAGTGCTAATTTCTTGTATGTGGCTATTTTTTGTCAACTTAAGCTTGGTTAATTTGAGTTTTGTTGATTCATAAGTTGTTAACTTAGGCTTTGTTAATTAAGTGGTTGGGTAAATAAATATGAGCGAGTTAGAGTTTAGTATTATTGCCATTACTGAGGTTATTGCGATGGCTATAGTGACAACAGCTAGATAGCTGTTATTTGATTGATTATGTAGACGTTACTGAAGAAGATACTTGACCTTTGCGTTTAAAACGCATTTTTATTCTTTTTTTTTGTTACTGCTCTTGTTATTACCCTTGTTTATGCCGTTTGATAGTCGCTGATGTTACTTTAAAAACCTTAATGTCACTTTCAATAGCTGCTCAACTTGCTAGTGATAGCAATTAAAGATTAATTAATTTCAGCAAAAGGTAGTTGGTTGCTCAAAAAAAAGCCCAAATATAATTAGGCTTTTTGTGATGGAATTACTTTTGGCGCTGTTGCTACTGGATAATAGCAACAGGGCAGTTCCTACAAGGCTCTTGCTACTAGCTTAGTGTTGAAGTGCCAGATAATGATTTATTTAAGTCTTAATGACAGATCCAGTGCGCGAACGTGCTTTGTTAACGCGCCGACGGAAATAAAGTCGACACCGGTTTTGGCAAAGTTAGCAATAGTGTCGATAGTGACGTCACCTGAGACTTCTAGTTTTACGCCTAGGCCTCTGGCTTTATAGCTGTTATTAAGCTCAACTGCTTCTATCATCATGGTGATATCAAAATTATCTAGCATCACTATGTCGGATTGGGCGTCGAGAGCCTGCTTTAGCTCATCAATACTTTCAACTTCAACTTCTACAGGTTTATCGGCGCGTAACGCTCTGGCCGCTGCAATTGCCTTGGCTATGCTGCCACAGGCCATGATGTGATTCTCTTTAATCAGAAATGCATCGAATAAACCGATGCGATGATTTTGGCCGCCACCACAGCTAACGGCATATTTTTGTGCTGTGCGCAGGCCGGGAATCGTTTTACGAGTATCTAATAGGCGAGTATGGGTGCCTGCAAGCTTATCAACATAATGCTTTGTGAGCGTGGCTACACCAGATAATGTTTGGATAAAGTTCATCGCCGTGCGCTCTCCGGTTAGGATGGCTCTGGCTGGACCTTCAAGCTCACATAAAAGTTGATTAGGCAGGACTAAATCGCCGTCATCCACATGCCAATGCAGTGCTACTTCGCTACCTAACTGATTAAAAACCTGTTCAGCCCAGGCCTTGCCACAAAACACCCCTTCTTCTCGGGTGATTAAGCTTGCCTGTGCAATTTTGTCGGCTGGAATAAGCAGTGCAGTGATGTCTGCATCGGATCTCTGTGTTGAAGTGAGATTTGAATTGGCACCTTGGTGGCCTAAATCTTCATCCAAAGCTGCTTTGACTGAGAGTCGAATATCATTTTCAAGCATGGTGGGCTGTCCTTACTGACTTATAACTGGCATATAACTGATATAACTGGCTTCTAACTGCGGTTATAACTGTTGTATACATGGGCACGCTTTAATAGTGCCTTTAATCTTAACATAAAGTTTTAGGGGGAGAGTTAGCATTATTGCGGCTTATGCTCTGGAATTGTTGCTTTTTTTGGGATGATATATCTCAAAAGCGCGACTATATTCATAGGGTTAAAACTGCTAAAGTGAATCTATTATTTTTGCTTTAGGATCTCTGTTTTGTCACTGAATTTACTCGATGGCTGGGTGACTCAGGCACGATTCTGCCTTTCACCGCATTGTAATCAACGACCTGATAATGAAGTTAGTTTACTGGTGATCCACAATATTAGTCTGCCAGCAGGCTGTTTTGGGGAGCCTTATATTGACCAGTTATTTCAGGGGACGCTTGATATTGAAGCTGATGCGAGTTTTAAAGATTTGCAAGGCTTGGCCGTATCGGCGCACTTTTTAATTCGGCGTGATGGCGAGCTAGTGCAGTATGTATCGTGTGATGATAGAGCCTGGCATGCTGGTGTGTCTGAGTTTGCCGGTCGTAGTAATTGTAATGATTTTGCAATTGGTATCGAACTTGAGGGGACGGATACTGCGGCTTATTCGGATAGGCAGTACCAAAAGTTAATTGAGCTGACTCACAGCTTGATGCTCAATTATCCTGACATTACGCCTACGCGTATTACAGGCCACAGTGATATTGCGCCGGGGCGGAAAACCGACCCGGGAACAAGTTTTGATTGGCAGCGTTTTAAAGCAGCGCTGTAACTAGGTGCAGGAATTAGGTGCTGGAATTAGGCGCTACTATTTGACCAAGCAGTAAAGAGGTCAGTGGTTAGCGCGTTAACATTTAAGGTATATGCTATGGCTTTGTTTGCGTTATTAGTTGCAATTTTAGTTGAACGATTACGATTATTGCCTGATCGCTGGCAGTTCGATGCTTTATTGTCTAGGTACCATAAATCATTGGTTAATGAGCAACAGGATCAGTCATTGCCAATGATGGCTCTGGCTATTTTGTTACCGGCAATCATCGTTTATCTGTTGTCATGGCTTGCATCGGGCATGTTGTGGGGCGCAGTGAGCGTTGCCTTATGGGTGGCGATAGCCGTATTGTGTTTTAGCCATAATGCCCAGAGGCAGGCATTTAAACGCTACATTCAAGCTGCTTGCCGAGCAGACTCGCAAGCTTGTTTCATTTACGCGAACGAGTTGGATCCGAGTCAAAGCTTAGATTCAGTGAATGAAAAAGAACTGGGTGAGAAGGTCGGCCAAAGTGTGGCGTGGATTAATTACCGTTATTATGGCGCCATTGCACTTTATCTTATTATATTAGGGCCCGTTGGCGCAGTACTGTATTGCACCGTGCGCTTTTATAGTGAGCAGAGTCGTCAATATGAAACTCCACTACCGTTAGTCGATAACCTGTTGTTTGTACTTGATTGGATCCCGAGCCGAGTGTTCTCATTTGGCTACGTATTAAGCGGCCATTTCAGACAGGCTATTTCGGCCTGGTTGTCACACGCATTAAATCCCAAATCATCAGCGCGTGACACGATTATGCATGTTGCTATAGCAGCAGAAACATTACCTGAGTCATCGTCTGCCCCCATCTGTTTGCAATCGACTATCTCATTACTGCAGTTAAGTAAGCGTAATTTTATTTTGCTGATTACCGTACTTTCACTAATGACGATATTTGGCGTGGTTAATTAATGAGCGTTTGGTTGTGTTTTTAATGAAAAATTAGCAGGTGTTAAATTTAGTTTTACCGAATTACCTAAACCGAAAGTTGCGCGATTTATCGACATTTAACTGATCGCGCATTCTCTTTTAATCCTTATCCATTTACCAAAAATCTCTCCATGTTTAATTGCTTATAATAATTATTATCAATGCGCTAATTGTCAATTTTGGCACATTGGTCTGACCCCATAGTGAAAAAAATCAGCTATGCTCACACATCGCGCATAGATTTGATGGAGATCACTAACTGGACTTCCAAAGTGTGATTTGATAGAGTGCGCTCAGTCAATTAAATTGGTAAGACCAATTTACAATAGGAGCTGAGGCCCAGTATGGCTTATAGCAAAATAAACCAGCCAAAAATTTCTGACGTCATTATGGGACAGTTAGAGCAGATGATCTTGGAAGGTAGTATCCAACCAGGACAGAAGCTCCCCCCAGAACGTGAACTGGCGTTGCAGTTTGAAGTCTCTCGACCTTCTTTGCGTGAAGCGATTCAAAAGCTAGAAGCAAAAGGCTTGTTAATGCGTCGCCAAGGCGGCGGAACCTATGTAAAAGAACAGCTTTGGCAAAGTCTTGCCGATCCAATCGTTGAACTTATGCACTCAGATTCAGAAAGTCAGTATGACTTGCTGGAGTTTCGTCATGCCACTGAAGGCATGATGGCGTATTTTGCTGCACTTCGTGGTAACGACGCTGATATGCAAAATATCAAGCGCACCATTTTAGAAGTAGAAGCAGCGAAAGAGATTGAAGAGCAAGCTAATGCCATTGTGCGTTTTTACCGCGCAGTAGCCGAAGCATCACATAATGTGGCTATGCTGCATCTTGTATTAAGTTTATCCCCTGTGCTGCACAAAAACGTGGCACAGAACTTAGAGCTTTTAAGCCGACGCGAAGAAGCCTCTACTACGGCAAATGACCACAGGCGAGCACTACTCGCAGCCATCATTCGCCGAGATCCAGAAGCAGCACGCGAAGCTTCCAATGAACACTTAAGTTACATTGAAGAAGTGATGTTGGCTGTACGGGAAGAAGACAGTCGATTGCAGCGTAGCCTGCGTCGCTTAAAGAGTGGTGTTTAAGCTAACTCAGTTTTGAGCAAAAGCTTGTCACCAAACCATATTTTTATTATTTAAATACACTAAGCACTGACAATGGTGCCTTAGGTATTACGTATAGGAAAGGACTGCAAATGTCTGAACATATGCTAAATGACGTTGATCCACTAGAAACTAATGAGTGGTTGTCTGCTTTAGAATCAGTTGTACGCGAAGAAGGTGTTGAGCGTGCTCAGTATCTACTTGAGCAAGTACTTGATAAGGCACGTCTCGACGGTGTCGATATGGCGACGGGTATTACTACCAACTACGTCAACACTATTCCTACGAGCCAAGAGCCTGCATATCCTGGTAATACAACAATTGAGCGCCGTTTGCGTTCAATTATCCGTTGGAACGCGATCATGATCGTGCTGCGTGCGTCTAAAAAAGATTTAGACCTCGGCGGCCACATGGCGTCTTACCAATCGGCGGCTTCATTCTATGAAATGTGTTTTAACCATTTCTTCAGAGCTCCGAACGAAGTTGACGGTGGTGATTTAGTTTATTACCAAGGTCATATCTCTCCTGGTATCTACTCGCGCGCATTTGTTGAAGGCCGTTTGACTGCAGATCAGTTAGATAACTTCCGTCAAGAAGTTGATGGCAAAGGTATTCCATCATACCCGCACCCTAAGCTTATGCCTGAATTCTGGCAGTTCCCGACAGTATCTATGGGTCTTGGCCCAATGTCGGCAATTTACCAGGCTCGTTTCCTTAAGTACCTAGATGGCCGTGGCTTAAAAGATACTTCAGCGCAGCGCGTATATGCCTTCCTAGGTGATGGCGAGATGGACGAGCCAGAATCTCGTGGTGCTATCTCTTTCGCGTCACGTGAAAAGTTAGATAACCTTTGCTTCCTAATTAACTGTAACCTACAGCGCCTCGATGGTCCTGTTATGGGTAACGGTAAGATTATTCAAGAGCTTGAAGGCCTATTTAGAGGCGCAGGCTGGAACGTAGTTAAAGTGATCTGGGGCAACAACTGGGATTCACTGATTGCTAAAGACACCACGGGTAAGCTGTTACAGCTTATGAATGAAACAATCGATGGAGATTACCAGACATTCAAATCTAAAGATGGTGCTTATGTACGTGAGCATTTCTTCGGTAAGTACCCAGAAACAGCGGCCCTTGTATCTGACATGACAGATGCAGAGATCTTCGCGCTTAAGCGTGGTGGTCATGACTCATCTAAGCTTTATGCGGCATTTAAGAATGCGCAAGAAACTAAAGGCAAGCCTACAGTCATCTTAGCTAAAACAGTTAAAGGTTACGGTATGGGTGAAGCGGCTGAAGGCAAGAACATTGCTCACGGCGTGAAGAAGATGGACATGACTCACGTACTACAGTTACGTAACCGTCTTGGCCTTGAAGACTTACTAAGCGATGAGAAAGTATCTGAACTACCTTATCTACAATTAGAAGAAGGTTCTGAAGAGTATAAATACCTACACGCTCGTCGTGACGCGTTGCACGGTTATACTCCGCAGCGTCTGCCTAACTTCACTAAGCCGTTAGACTTACCTGCAGTTGAAGAGTTTGCTCCTTTGCTTGTTGAGCAAAAGCGTGAAATCTCTACCACTATGGCATTTGTTCGTACTTTGAACATCTTGCTAAAGAATAAAGGCATTGGTAAGAACATCGTTCCTATTATTGCTGATGAAGCTCGTACTTTTGGTATGGAAGGTCTGTTCCGTCAAATCGGTATTTACAACCCGCACGGTCAGGAATACACACCTGAAGATCGCAGTGTTGTGTCTTACTATAAAGAAGCGACTTCTGGTCAAGTATTGCAAGAAGGTATCAACGAGTTAGGTGCTATGTCTTCATGGGTTGCTGCGGCAACGTCATACAGCACTAACGATCTACCTATGATCCCATTCTACATCTACTACTCAATGTTTGGTTTCCAACGTGTTGGCGACATGGCATGGATGGCGGGTGATCAGCAAGCTCGTGGCTTCCTATTAGGCGCTACAGCAGGCCGTACAACATTGAACGGTGAAGGTCTACAGCACGAAGATGGTCACAGCCATGTTCAAGCGAACACGATTCCAAACTGTATCTCTTACGACCCAACATTCGCGTACGAGTTAGCAGTAATCATGCAAGACGGTATCCGCCGTATGTATGGCGACCAAGAAAACGTGTTCTACTACTTGACACTGATGAATGAAAACTATGCGATGCCTGCAATGCCAGAAGGCAGCGAGGAAGGTATTCGTAAAGGTATCTATAAGCTTGAGTCTTATAAAGGTAGCAACAAGGTTCAGCTAATGAGCTCTGGTACTATCATGAACGAAGTACGTAAAGCGGCTCAAATCTTGAGTGAAGAGTACGATGTAGCATCTGATGTTTACTCTGTGACTTCTTTCAACGAGCTAACTCGTGAAGGTCAAGATGTTGAGCGTTTCAACATGCTGCACCCAGAAGCTGAGCAAAAGACCGCGTACATTACTCAAGTAATGGGCAGCGAACCTGCAATTGCGGCAACCGATTACATGAAGAACTATGCAGAACAAGTTCGTGCATTTATGCCTTCTGAATCATTCAAAGTACTAGGTACAGACGGTTTTGGTCGTTCAGACAGCCGTGAAAACCTACGTCGTCACTTTGAAGTGAACGCTGGCTACGTTGTTGTAGCTGCACTGAATGAACTCGCTAAACGTGGCGATATTGAAAAGTCAGTAGTTGCAGCTGCAATTGCTAAATTCAACATCGACGCTGACAAGACAAACCCGCTATACGCGTAAGAGGCAATACAAAATGACAATCGAAATTAATGTACCTGACATTGGTGCCGATGAGGTTGAAGTAACAGAGATCCTTGTTAGCGTAGGCGACAAGGTTGAAGAAGAGCAATCGCTTATCTCTGTTGAAGGCGATAAAGCAGCGATGGAAGTTCCAGCATCGCAAGCGGGTATTGTTAAAGAAATTAAAGTTGTAGTAGGCGACAAAGTGTCTACTGATTCATTAATTATGATTTTTGAATCTGACTCTGCAGTAGCTACAACAGAAGCTGCGCCAGTTGTTGAGGCTGCACCAGTTGCGGCTCCAGCAGCGGCTGAGCTAAAAGAAGTTCACGTACCAGATATTGGCGACGACGAAGTTGAAGTGACTGAAATCTTAGTGACTGTTGGTGACAGCATCACAGAAGAACAATCACTGATGAGCGTTGAAGGTGATAAGGCTTCTATGGAAGTTCCTGCACCATTTGCAGGTGTACTTAAAGAGATCAAAGTTGCTGTTGGTGACAAGGTTTCTACTGGCAGCTTAGTGATGGTTTTTGAAGTTGCAGGTTCTGCAGCTCCAGCAGCGGCAGCGCCAGTAGCAGCACCTGCTGCAGTGGCATCAGCACCATCAGTACAAGATATTAATGTACCTGATATTGGCGGTGATGAAGTTGAAGTGACTGAAATCATGGTTAAAGTAGGCGACACTGTTACTGAAGAGCAATCTCTTATCAGTGTTGAAGGCGATAAAGCTGCGATGGAAGTTCCTGCACCTTTTGCTGGTAAAGTATTAGAGATTAAAATCGCTCAAGGCGACAAAGTGTCTACCGGTACTTTGATTATGACGTTTGAAGTCGCAGGTAGCGCACCTGTTGCTGCACCTGTACAAGCTGCTGCTCCGGCACCAGCTGTAGCGCCGGTTGCTAGCCAAGCTCCTGCTAGTCAGGCTTCTGCACCTGCTGCAAAAGAAGACTTTGTAGAGAACCATGCATACGCTCACGCCTCTCCAGTTATCCGCCGTATGGCACGTGAACTGGGTGTTAACCTAGCTAACGTTAAAGGGACTGGTCGTAAGAATCGTATCGTTAAAGAAGATGTTCAAAACTACATCAAAGCGGTGATCAAACAAGTTGAGTCTGGCGCAGTTAAAACTGCAGCTGGTGGCGGCGAGCTAAACCTACTTGCATGGCCAAAAGTGGACTTCAGCAAGTTTGGTGAAACAGAAGTTAAGCCACTATCACGTATTCAGAAGATTTCTGGTGCTAATCTACACCGTAACTGGGTGAAGATCCCGCATGTTACCCAGTGGGATGATGCTGATATCACTGAACTAGAAGCTTTCCGTAAGGCGCAAAATGCTGCCGAAGCGAAGAAAGACTCTGGCATGAAGATTACGCCGTTAGTATTTATCATGAAGGCTGTTGCTAAAGCGCTAGAAGCGTTCCCAACCTTTAACTCTTCATTGTCAGAAGACGGCGAAAGCTTAATTTTGAAGAAGTACGTTAACGTAGGTATTGCGGTTGATACGCCAAACGGTCTAGTTGTTCCAGTATTTAAAGATGTGAACAAGAAGGGCATTCACGAGCTTTCTGATGAGCTGAAAGAAATCTCTAAGAAAGCCCGTGGTGGTAAGTTAACTGCTGCGGATATGCAAGGTGGTTGTTTCACTATCTCAAGCCTTGGCGGCATTGGCGGTACGGCATTTACGCCTATCGTTAACGCACCTGAAGTAGCTATTTTAGGTGTGTCTAAATCAGATATGAAGCCAGTATGGAATGGTAAAGAGTTCGAGCCACGCTTGATGCTACCGCTATCACTATCTTACGATCACCGAGTGATTGATGGCGCTGATGGTGCTCGCTTTATCACGTACTTGAATAACTGCTTGTCAGACATTCGTACCTTAGTGCTTTAATCCAAATAGGCTGCTTGATTCAAGCAGCCTATTTTCTAGATAGCTTATCTAATTCGCTGAATTGGCACTATTAGTAAACATCAGCAAGATTAAGCGTTTCTAGGATTGTGATCAGCATCAAACAAAGGTTAAAATGCGGCCACCTTACAAGATTTGGCCACAGTTTATCGTTGAGTCGGTATTTATCGTTAAGTCGGTGCCACCAACGACATAAAAAGAATAGAGGAAAACATGAGTAACGAAATCAAAACTCAGGTAGTTGTACTAGGCGCTGGCCCTGCTGGCTATTCAGCTGCATTCCGTGCTGCAGATTTAGGTCTAGATACTGTTATTGTTGAACGTTTCAGCACGTTAGGCGGAGTATGTCTAAACGTAGGTTGTATCCCTTCTAAAGCTTTGCTTCATGTTTCTAAAGTCATTGAAGAAGCAAAAGCGGTTTCAAGCCACGGTGTTGTTTTTGGTGAGCCTCAAATTGATCTTGATAAGCTTCGTGAATACAAGCAATCAGTAATCGGTCAGTTGACTAGCGGATTAGGCGGCATGTCTAAGATGCGTAAAGTTAACGTGGTTAACGGTCTTGGTAAGTTCACAGGTCCTAACACGCTAGAAGTTCAAGGCGAAGATGGCGTTAAAGTTGTTCATTTTGAGCAAGCGATTATTGCTGCGGGTTCTCGCCCAATTCAATTGCCATTTATTCCTCATGAAGACCCACGTGTATGGGATTCAACTGATGCACTAGAGCTTAAAGAAGTTCCTGGCAAGCTACTTGTTATGGGTGGCGGCATCATTGGCCTAGAAATGGGTACAGTTTACTCTTCACTAGGTAGCGAGATTGACGTGGTTGAGATGTTCGACCAAGTTATTCCAGCAGCTGATAAAGACGTTGTTCGCGTATATACCAAGAAAATCAAGAAGAAGTTCAACTTGATGCTTGAAACCAAAGTCACTGCGGTTGAAGCGAAAGAAGACGGTATCTACGTAACAATGGAAGGCAAGAAAGCCCCTGCTGAGCCAGTTCGTTATGATGCAGTATTGGTTGCAATCGGCCGTGTACCAAACGGTAAAGGTCTAGACGCAGAAAAAGCGGGCGTTAATGTTGATGAGCGTGGCTTTATCAACGTTGATAAGCAGATGCGTACTAACGTACCAAACATCTTTGCAATCGGTGACATCGTTGGTCAACCAATGCTTGCACACAAAGGTGTGCATGAAGGTCACGTTGCTGCAGAAGTGATTTCTGGTCTTAAGCACTTCTTCGACCCTAAAGTTATTCCATCAATTGCCTACACAGACCCAGAAGTTGCGTGGGTTGGTTTAACTGAGAAAGAAGCAAAAGAGCAAGGTGTTGCTTATGAAACTGCGACTTTCCCATGGGCTGCAAGTGGCCGTGCTATCGCGTCTGATTGTGCTGACGGCATGACTAAGCTTATTTTCGACAAAGAGACTCACCGTGTTATCGGTGGTGCTATTGTTGGTGTTAATGGTGGTGAGCTTCTAGGTGAAATCGGCCTAGCCATTGAAATGGGTTGTGATGCTGAAGATTTAGCACTGACTATCCATGCGCACCCAACATTGCATGAGTCAGTGGGTTTAGCTGCTGAGATTTACGAAGGTTCAATTACTGATCTGCCAAACCCAAAGGCAAAGAAGAAAAAGTAAGCAATTAATCAACATTGCTTTGAACCCAATAAAGCGCTCTTTTGAGCGCTTTTTTATTGCCAGAAATTCATCATCTACTCCATAAGAAAGCGAGTTTTAAAGATCAACTGATCGGAAGAGCACTTTTTAGGTAATCAAATGATGAATCTATGTTATCTAAATGATACATTCAGGTTTGTTTGGTAAAGCCATAAAGTAGATGGGGATAATAATCAAAAAGGTTTGGCTTAGTTTTCTGTTATTCATTACGACATGCGTTGCTCCAGCATTGGCCAGCGGTGATGTGCAGCGGGTGTTTAACGCTGATGATGGATTGGTTAATGCGACGGTGTGGGATATAAGCTTCGATGAACACGGCTATACTTGGCTGGCGACAGAGGAGGGGTTATATCGCGTAAGTAGTCATAAAGTCCGCCGTATCGATAAGGTCGGCGAGAAGTCAAAACTCAGTGATAGTATTCTCTATCTTGCAGAGCCACTTAGTCAGCGTCATATCCTGGTTAGTGGTGCTTATCAAATTTACCTTTATGATATTTATACCAACGAGTTTATTGAGTTTGGTAGCCCACAATTATTTCCTCAATATCGCGGCGGTGGCATTGTCTCTCAAGTAGAGGAGAGTGGTGGCGATCGTATTTTTTTAACTTATGATGGTGAATTGCTGAGATTTAACTATCAAAGCATGTCTCTTACGCGGATCAACTTTCTCCCTAGTAACCCCGATCACCCATGGCGGATTATGCTGCCTCTGTCTGAAAACCGTCTACTGGTCGGTAAAGAAAGCCACCTAGAAGTGCGCGATATCAATGGTGTGAGATTGGAAGTGCTGCCATGGCGCGATGAGTGGGGAGATATTAAGAATGTGTTTAAACACTCTACAGGGCGGGCCTGGATAAGCTCAAGTAAAGGCTTATTTGAAATCGACCAAAAAACTTTGTCGATAACCAAGGTTGAGCAACTCGAATATTATATTACAAATGTTGCCGAAGATAAGCGTGGCTATCTATGGCTTTCTACTCGAGCGGGTTTGCTGCGATGGTTTCCTGATGCTGAAACGGGCTCCCTCTATGGTAATGAATTAAAACTTAAATCTAATATCGATTATACCTACGACATTGCGGTAGATGATACGGGGTTGATTTGGGTTGGTGGCTCTGGCGATGGCGTGGCCATTTTAACCGTTGAGGCAGATTTTTTAACAGACAAATACACTAAAGCGGCGCCCTATCGAATAAAAGATGAAGTGATTTGGTCTATTTATGCCGAAGACAATCATGTGTGGTTTGGCACTGATAGTGGACTGATGTTAGTCGACAAGCTTACTCAGCAATCTTACTTAATTAATCCCCATGGCGTTGCGCTAAACGACAGTATTTATAAAATCGACTCCTTAGATGAAGACTTTTTATTGTTATCGACCACCAATGGATTGTCGGTGGTTAACAAAAAGACCTTTCACAGCCAAAGCTTTGCCAGTTGGTCAGGTGGCCAGAGCTCGCTCGAATATAAAGTGGTGTTTAACACTTACTTTGATAGCGCAATCAAAGGCCGAATTTGGTTTGCAACCAGTAGCGGGCTTTTCTATTGGGAGCAAGGCTTTAAGCAACCCAAACCTGTGCGTATTGGCAGCGCACTGAATAGTGCTCTAGCGATTGAAATTGTGGCGGTGACTCGAGATAGCAGTAATCGTTTATGGCTTGGTGGTAAGCATATATTAGGCTATCTAGACTCGCAGCTGACTTTTCATCCAAAGATGGCGCCCTTATCAAGCCTAGGTGGCGCAGCTAACATTCGTTTTATTAAAGAGATTGGTGAAGATGAACTGTGGCTAGGGTTGGAATCTCATGGTCTAGTGTCTTTTAATATGCATACGAGTGAGATTAACAAGCTAACCGATAGCTGGAATGTGACCTGCCCTGGGATCTTTTTTATCGAAGAGGTGCGTAACTACCGTTTAATCGGTTGCCCGCGGTCGCTGATCCGCCAAAATGTCATTGATGGGTCATTGATGACGATTTCATCGCGAGATGGCTTGATAAGTGATGAGTTGAACGAAGGCTCTTACTTCGCCTCTGAAGATGGGCTGTATATCGGTACACCTGATGGCGCTATGTTGTTAGACATTGATTTACTGAAAAATCGAGTCAGTGAAGAGTCGGTATTGCTAGAGTCGATAGAGATCTACTTTGAAGATCGCACCGAGTTGAAGTTGTTGCCGGAGAATAATTACCATATTTTTCCTGGGGCACAGTTGGTCAGCTTTCAGCTAGCGAGTAGCAATTATCTCGACACTAAACCTTTGCAGCTAAAATACCGCTTAAGGCAGGGGGCTTTAGATGACGAGGCCAGTTATATTTTTCTTGATGGTAAGTCTCACCTCAACATTTCAGGATTAGAGTCTGGATCCTACATACTTGATATTCTAAGTTTAAATAACGATATTTGGTCAAAAACGCCATATTCTTATCACTTTTATGTTGAAAAATATTGGTGGCAGACCTCTTGGTTTAAAGCCGTTCTGTTTGTGGTTTTATTGCTTATTGGTTTAGGGATTATCTTTATCCGTCAGCGCCAAGTTAAGGCATTTAAAAGCATAAACTTAGCGCTTACCGACAGTGATAACCGCTTAAAACAAGCATTAAAAGGCAGTAACTCAGAGCTCTGGGAGTGGCAACTCGATAGCGATCTATTCTGTCTGGAAAATATTGCTGGATTATTGAGTAACAAAGAGGCGCAGGTCTACCTTAAGTTAGAGCAATTTCCTATCCATAGAGAAGACGCTAGCGAAGTGATGGCTGCTTGGCAAGATATGCTGCAAGAACGTACCGATAGGTTTGAGGTTGAATATCGCTATTGGAGAACCGATGCCACCTGGGGATGGGTGAGAGTGATGGGGCGTCCTGTAAAGCGTAATGATCTTACGGGAGTCATTGAACGTGTTGCCGGTATATATAGCGATATCACCGAACAGAGAAAGCTAAAAGATGATGTATATTTATTGGCTCAAGCGTTTGAGAATACCTCTGAAGCAGTGCTAATTTTTGATAGCGAAGAGCGAGTTCAGGTGACTAACAAAGCTGCCAAAAACATGATGGGGCTAGATTCTGATAGCTTGATCGGGCTGCCGTTTTCGCAAGTGTTGCAAGCAGATGAAATCAATTCGAGTATTAGCCTTCTGTTGCAACAGGGGCTAACCTGGGCTGGTGAATGCCATGTAAATGCAGAGGATAATCAATGTTGTGCAGTTTGGCTTAACGTTTCATCAATCCTTAATGCCAACGGCGATGCGACTCACTATGTGGTGGTATTTTCTGATATTACTGAGCGAAAGCGTACTGAAGCCGACTTACGTCGATTAGCTAATTATGATGTGTTAACCGGATTACCCAACCGATCATTGCTCTCAAGTAAACTGGCTCAATCTGTATATCAGTCTGAAAAAGACGGTAGTAATTTAGCTCTACTATTTTTGGATCTTGATAGGTTCAAACATGTTAATGACTCCTATGGGCACAGCATGGGGGACGCTCTATTAGTTGAGGCGTCGAACCGCTTGCAGGCATTAATTGCAGACGAGCATGTATTGTGCCGCTTTGGTGGTGATGAGTTTGTTATCTTGCTGCGTAATAGTCCTGATGTGGATATGATCAATCACCTTTGCGAGCAGCTTTTGGCAAGTATAGAGTTGCCTTTTGAGCTTTATGGTCGAGAGTTTTATATCTCAACCAGTATCGGTGTCAGTTTGTGGCCAGAGGATGCCAAGCAACCTGAAGCGTTAATCAAGAATGCCGACTTGGCTATGTATCATGCTAAGGAAGAGGGTAAGGGTAAGTTTAAGTACTATTCTGTGGAGCGTAATGCCGAAGCGCTGTATCACCTTCGCCTTGAAGCGGATCTACGCAAGGCCATAGAACGCAATGAGTTAGAGTTACACTTTCAGCCTCAGATAGATATCCTACAAAATGATAAATTGGTTGGAGTTGAGGCGTTACTGCGCTGGAACCACCCAAAAGAAGGCTTTGTTCGCCCCGATATCTTTATCAAAGTTGCAGAGGCCTGTGGTCTTATTGTAGACATAGATCGCTGGGTGATGCGTGAAGCCTGCATTCATGGCGCGCGCTGGGCCAAGCAATTAGTCGAGCCTATTAATGTATCGGTGAATGTTTCTGCACTGCATTTTCGTCAGCCCGATTTTATTAAAGGAGTAGAGCAGATCGTCGCTGAAACTAATATGCCTGCGGCGGCGCTATCATTAGAGATCACCGAAGGCGTGTTGATGAAAGAGCTTAAGGTGGCCAAGCAGCATCTTAAACAGCTTAAGACATTAGGGATTGATGTTGCGATTGATGATTTTGGTACTGGTTATTCATCATTGGCTTACCTGCGCCACTTTGAGGTTAACACCCTAAAAATAGATCGTTCTTTTCTTATTGATATCGCCACTAATAAGGCGGATCAAGCGATCGCCAGTAGTATTATAGAGCTCGCTAGAAACCTTAAGCTAGATGTCGTTGCTGAAGGAGTTGAAACTCATGAGCAGTTGGAACAGGTCTTTAGTCGTGGTTGTTATGTCATTCAAGGCTATTACTTTGCTAAGCCTATGCCGCTTGCCGAAATAGAGTCATACATGGGATTAAATCAAGCGTTAAGTGTAGAAGTTTAAATACACGTCTATTTATCTATCCCCACCATTACTTGCGTATAGCTACTAAATAAAATACGTTAATACATTATTAGAAGAGTCGAATAAGTCATTATGATACATAGAATTATTATTCTTTGTTTAGCCATCGGTTGCCCCTATTTCTCCGTAGCTGAAGAGCGCCCAAAAATCGGTTTAGTCTTGAGCGGCGGTGGTGCAAAGGGCGCTGCCCATATTGGGGTGCTTAAAGTCCTCGAAGAGAAGCAGATCCCCATCGATTATATAACGGGCACCAGTATTGGGGCTTATGTGGGGGGGATGTATGCGTTGGGGTATAGCGCTGCTGAAATCGAAGCCATCATGATGAATACCAATTGGGATAAAGGCTACTCCGATACCATTCCACGTGAAGCATTAAGTTATCGTGATAAAGAGACGCGTGATCAGTTCAATATACCCATTAATGTCGGCTATAGCGATGAGCAGGTGAAAATGCCTGCTGGCCTGCTTCGCGGCCAGTCTATGTCACAATTATTACGCAGTTCGACTAACCTGGTGCAGCAGTTTGGTGACTTTAATGATCTATCGATCCCCTATCGAGCCGTGGCGACCAATTTAGCCACTAGCGAGCCTGTAGTGCTAACCTCGGGTAGTATCGTTGCGGCAATGCAAGCCTCTGCATCGGTACCTGGTGCGCTGCAACCTGCAGTGATTGACGGGAAACTATTAGTCGATGGCGGTATTGCTAATAATATGCCTGTAGATGTTGTTAAAGCGATGGGGGCTGATATTGTTATTGCGGTTGATATTGGTTCGCCATTAATGGGGCAAACTGAGCTTAGCAGCACAGTTGCAGTCCTTAATCAGCTTTCCACTATTTTGACCAATGCCAGTTCTGATAGACAAAAAGCGCTGTTAACCGAGCACGATATTTTGATCCGTCCTAATATCGGCGAACTCAGTACAACTGACTTCAGCATTATGCCTATTGCGCTACCATTAGGCGAAATAGCTGCGCGACAACAGAGCGATAAGCTTGAGCTTTACAGTGTCGGGAAGCAAGATTACCAGCAGCATATCGCAACTAAAAAAACCAAGAGACAACAATGGCTAGCTGATATCGACAGACCGCTAATCAAAATCATTTATAACAATGACTCCAAGGTCAGCGAGAAGCTACTGGCTGATAACCTAGAATTGAATGTGGGCGAACCTGTTAGCGTTAAAGCATTAGAAGCTGGCTTAGATAGAGTTTATGCGCTGGATAAGTTTGAACGTGTAGATGCCGAATTTACCGATACCGAAGATGGGCGAGTGTTAACTGTTAGCACCAAGGCAAAATCTTGGGGGCCTAATTACTTTCAGCTGGGTTTCAGTTGGGAAGATGATTTTAGCTTAGATTCCGTTATCTCTCTGGATATGGCCTATACCATGACAGATCTCACTGAAAATGGCGGGGAATGGCGCAATGAGGTCTCTTTCGGTTTTGATAAATTAATCGCCTCTGAGTTTTATCAACCGCTTGAAAAAGATCAGAGTTTCTTTAGTCGGGCGCGGGTTGAGTATGAGCTTAAAGATTGGGGCTTTTTTGAAAACAACAATCGTGTTTTAGAGCTAAGGCAAACGGCATATCGAACCGAGATAGGCATAGGTATGAATTACACTCAAAACGGCATGGTAGAGGTGGGTCTGCTAGGCGAAATGGGTGATTTAGAAAATGATGCTTGGGGTTTTGGTAAAGTCGATTACGACGGCTACGGTGGCTATTTCAAATTTGCCTATGATGATTTAAACAGTATTAATTTCCCGACATCAGGTAATCGTTTTACCTTCAATGTGTATATGCGAAAAGAAAGTTATGAGCTTGATGGTGTTAGTGATTCTTCTGATTTTTCTATGCAGTACGAAGCCGATTGGCGTGGTGCGGTAGGTGTGGGGAATCATGCGTTTGTGGGTATCGCCTCTTTGGCGACTGTCGACAAAGATGGTGAGTTTACCGTCAACGTATCTGAGCTAGGTGGTTTCTTAAATCTTTCGGGCTATCACAAGAACGCACTCTATGGGGCGCATAAGGTTTTTGGTGCCTTTGTTTACCAGTATGATTTAGGTCGTGACATATTGGGCATGACTGAATATCCGCTTTATCTAGGCACAAGTATCGAGGCGGGTAATGTGTGGAACCAAAAAGATAGCGTGTCGTTAGATGATCTGATTTATGCAGGCAGTTTGTACTTAGGCATTGATACCAGTGTGGGCCCGGCGGCACTGGGTTTCGGCGCGTCTGATGATGGAGAGAAAACGGTATTCCTGTTTATTGGTAAAAATTGGTAGTCGAGGCTAAAACAAACTGAGAGTCAGTAAATAAAGAGGCTATAACCTTACGCTGATTGGTATTAGGCGTTAACACAACGCTTGAAACACACAGCTTTAAATACTGCGCTTTAAACACAGTGATATTGATTTTAAGCCCATCGACAGATGGGCTTTTTACTTTTGTATCGCTGACTGTTATCTGTTTGAGAGTGCATTGCTTAACGCGTTGCTAAAAAGTCGGGTAATTCTTCTAGGCTATTTAGTTGTTGGTGGGCAATGACCCATTTGCTCTGCGCCGCGAGTTGCGCTTCAGGAATGGCAATGGTCTGCATATTCGCCGCGCGAGCAGAGATTAATCCATTAAATGAATCTTCTATCGCTAAGCAATTGATGGGATCAATATTGAGCGCCTCTGCACACTTTAAATAGACTTCTGGATGAGGTTTGCCATGGGCTAAGTGCTCGGCAGAGTAAACAGCTTCAAAGTATGATCCTATCTGTAACCTGTTTAAAACGGCGTGAATGATATCGCTAGAAGAGGAGGTTGCGAGGCCGATTTTTAGCTGATGTTGCTTGCAAGAACGCAATGCATTGACAACGCCAGCCATGGGTTCACCATTACTGGTAATGTGGCGGACCACTTGTTCTACAATCGCGTCGGCAGTACTTTGGTTACTGTAATTTTTCCACGGAAAACGGGCATACCAAAAAGCGACGACTTGATCGATTCTTAGGCCGGTTGTGAGCGCCATATCTTGCATTGAAACGTTTAAACCCAGTTTAGTCATAACCTCAAAAATGGCTATTTGCCAAACAGGTTCGGAGTCGATTAATACGCCATCCATGTCAAAAATGACGGCTTTTAGCTCTGGTGTGCTCATAAGTATCCAATTATGTTCATTATAACTTTGGTGAATATTAGCGGTGCGAATGGCCTATTTAACAAATAATCATACTGCTAACCCTATAATAATTACAGAGTTTTATGCTTAATTATTGCCTCTCAAAACCGTTTTTAATGATCATAAATATCTGATTTATATAATTTAGATCAAGGTTTCACACTATGGTCTAGTTTTCTTTTGCAGCGAATGGCTTTAATGTATAGGCCGAGATGTCGATTGAGTGTTGTTTTACTTTTGCTGAAGTGTGATCCGATTCATACTTTTGTAAAGCTGTAGTATAATAGCGCTCGAAATAAGGGTCGAGCCTGCCGAGCTGTCAGTTTCAATTTGAAGACGAGCAGTTTCGCTGTTAGAACGCCAAACAAAGAGGAAGGTTGCCGTGCTAGAAGCATATCGTAAACACGTCGCAGAACGTGCTTCAGAGGGCGTAGTCCCTAAGCCATTAGATGCCCAACAAGTGGCACAGTTAGTTGAATTGGTAAAGAATCCACCAGCAGGTGAAGAAGCAGTTATTCTTGATCTGTTAGAAAATCGTATCCCACCTGGTGTTGATGAAGCCGCATATGTTAAAGCGGGCTTTCTCGATGCGGTCGCTAAAGGCGAAGTCTCATCTTCTATCTTATCGTCTGAGCGAGCAGTTGAACTGCTAGGCACAATGCAAGGTGGTTACAACATCGAACCACTGATTGCGCAACTTGATAATGAAGCGCAAGCGCCATTAGCCGTTGAAGCGCTATCACACACACTATTAATGTTTGATTCTTTCCACGATGTAGTGGAAAAAATGCAAGCTGGTAATGACTACGCTAAGCAAGTTGTTCATGCTTGGGCCGATGCTAAATGGTTCCTGTCTCGTCCAAAGCTTGCTGAAAAAATCTCTCTGACCGTATTTAAAGTGTCAGGTGAGACCAACACAGACGATCTTTCTCCGGCACCCGATGCATGGTCACGTCCTGATATTCCATTGCACGCACTTGCGATGCTTAAGAATGCGCGTGACGGCATTGTGCCAGATGAAGCTGGCGCTGTTGGTCCAATCAAAGAGATTGAATCATTAAAAACTAAAGGTTTCCCACTTGTATACGTTGGTGACGTAGTGGGTACAGGCTCTTCACGTAAGTCAGCGACTAACTCTGTATTGTGGTTTATGGGTGATGATATCCCTAATGTGCCTAATAAGCGCGCTGGTGGTTTCTGTTTAGGTGGCAAGATTGCGCCAATCTTCTTCAACACCATGGAAGATGCTGGTGCACTACCTATTGAGCTAGATGTGAGCAAGATGGAAATGGGCGATGTTATCGATATCTACCCATATGAAGGCATCGTTAAGCGTCATGGCACTGATGAAGTTATCTCTGAGTTCTCGCTAAAGACTGACGTGTTGTTGGATGAGGTTCGTGCAGGTGGTCGTATCCCACTTATCATCGGTCGTGGTCTAACAGACCGTGCTCGTGAAACATTAAACCTTGAAGCATCTGCTGAGTTTGTACGTCCACAAGATGTGGCAGACACTGGTAAGGGTTATACCCTTGCACAGAAGATGGTTGGTAAAGCGTGTGGTGTTAGCGGTATTCGTCCAGGCCAATACTGTGAGCCAAAGATGAGCTCTGTAGGCTCGCAAGATACTACTGGCCCTATGACACGTGATGAGCTTAAAGATCTTGCATGTCTTGGTTTTAGCGCTGATTTGACTATGCAGTCTTTCTGTCACACAGCGGCTTATCCTAAGCCTATTGATGTGAACACTCACCACACACTGCCAGATTTTATTATGAATCGCGGCGGTGTTGCGCTGCGTCCTGGTGACGGTGTTATTCACTCTTGGTTAAACCGTATGCTACTACCTGATACCGTAGGTACAGGTGGTGACTCACATACTCGTTTCCCTATTGGTATTTCATTCCCTGCCGGTTCAGGTCTTGTGGCATTCGCTGCTGCAACCGGTGTGATGCCGCTTGATATGCCAGAATCAATCTTGGTTCGCTTTAAAGGTGAGATGCAGCCTGGTATCACGCTACGTGATTTGGTACATGCTATCCCGCATAAAGCGATTGAAATGGGTCTGTTGACTGTTGAGAAGAAAGGCAAGATCAATGCTTTCTCTGGTCGCGTCCTTGAGATTGAAGGTCTTGAGCAGCTTAAAGTTGAGCAAGCATTTGAGCTTTCAGATGCATCTGCAGAGCGTAGTGCTGCAGGCTGTACCATTAAGCTTGATAAAGAGCCAATCATTGAATACCTTAACTCAAACATCGTGATGTTAAAGTGGATGATTAGCGAGGGTTACGGTGATCGTCGTACTATCGAGCGCCGGATCACAGCGATGCAAGAGTGGTTGGCTAACCCGGAGCTCATGCAGGCAGACAGCGATGCACAATACGCCGAAATTATCGAAATCGATTTGAACGAAATCAAAGAACCGATTCTTTGTGCGCCAAACGATCCAGATGATGCAGTGCTATTATCTTCAGTGGTTGATACTAAGATTGACGAAGTGTTCGTTGGTTCTTGTATGACGAACATCGGTCATTTCCGTGCAACGGGTAAGATGCTTGATAAGTTTGCTACCACTTTGCCAACACGTTTGTGGATTGCGCCGCCAACTAAGATGGACCGCGACCAGCTAACAGAAGAGGGCTACTACGCAATCTTCGGCCGTGTTGGTGCACGTATTGAGATCCCAGGTTGTTCACTGTGTATGGGTAACCAAGCACGTGTTGCTGAAGGTGCTACGGTAGTTTCAACTTCTACACGTAACTTCCCGAACCGTCTAGGTACAGGTGCTAATGTTTACTTAGCATCTGCAGAACTAGCGGCAGTTGCTGCACTACTTGGTCGTTTACCATCACCAGATGAGTATCAGACATACGCTAAAGAGTTAGATGCAACTGCAGCTGACACTTATCGTTACCTGAACTTTGATCAAATTGCGTCGTACACAGCAAAAGCTGATGAAGTGATTTTCCAATCAGCAGTTTAAGCTAGATTGAAGCACTAAAAAGGCCAGCTAATCAGCTGGCCTTTTTGTTGATTCATTTTTATTATGCTAGAACCTAGAACCTAGAACCTAGAACCTAGAACCTAGAACCTAGAACCTAGAACCTAGAACCTTCTTTGAGTCTTAAGAATGCTTAGCGTGCAGCACTTCGAGCAGCTTATCTTCAAGCTCAAAACGTGTTTCCATTGCGTGACCTAAAGATGACAGGTCTTTATCTAAATGAAATAGCACTTGCTCATCATCGGCTTCGGTATATTTGTCATTGAAGTCTAAAGCTGTGTCAGTGGTTTCACTAATCTTGGGTACCAGTTGTTGAGCAAGCGCTAGGCTTGAGCTGCCATTTTTCTCACAGGCGGTCACAACTTGGTTATAGATCTCAAAGTGCCCTTCAGACACATAATCCATTAATTGGTCACAAAACAGCTTTACAGACGCAAAGGCAGGGAGTGATTTTTCAGTTTCCTCATACGGCGGGATCCCAGCAATCTGACAATAGTTAATAAGCAGGTTGCGCCGATTATTTAACCATTGATCTATAAGAGTATTTGAGCCTCCCCATTTTTGTTCGGCTTTCTCTAGCTTTCTTAGCATGATCTTCCCCGTTAAAAATCCATCTCTGTATCTCTAATGTAGGGGACAAATGTGGTTTTGATCAACCATTTTTGAAGGATTTATGAAATGGACATACCAGCGTATGAATTGTGAATGGGGCGTTATAAAATAAAATGCCCAGCGATAGAAATCTATCGCTGGGCGAGTAAAGTTTTTGCGGGCTCGATGCGACGAGCTTCTTGATTGTTCTTGCTAGCGCAGACTTTTTATACCAAAGCTAGCACCTTGGTGCAACTTTTTTCTGTCACATTGGGAGTCATACAGCTTAGGTTAAGCTGAGTTGTGAATCTATTTCACGTTTCTAGTCAAAGCTGTGAACTGTGATTTATAGCCTTAATATTTTACCGATAAAGAAGGCAATAATGTTAACTACCTCAGAATTGACGGAAAATGTCGCGTTGCTTGTCACATTATTTTACGGATTCAGGTTACTTTATTAACGTAAATGCTAAACTACTGCCCCAAGCGGATATCACTATAAGTTTAGGAATCAAGCCAAATGGCAGAATTAAAGAATGATCGTTATTTACGTGCGTTATTAAAACAGCCTGTCGACAGAACTCCTGTCTGGATGATGCGTCAAGCAGGTCGTTATCTTCCAGAATATAAAGCCACCCGCGCAGAAGCTGGCGACTTCATGTCTCTTTGTAAGAACCAAGACCTGGCTTGTGAAGTCACTCTTCAGCCATTACGTCGCTACGATTTAGATGCTGCAATCCTGTTCTCTGACATTTTGACTGTACCCGATGCTATGGGCTTAGGTCTTTACTTCGAAACAGGCGAAGGTCCACGTTTCGAACGCCCTACAGATACTATCGATTCAATCAAAAAGCTTTGCATTCCAGACCCAGAAGATGAGCTTGGTTATGTAATGCGTGCTGTTAGCACCATTCGTCGTGAGCTTAAAGGTGAAGTGCCATTAATCGGTTTCTCTGGCTCACCTTGGACGCTAGCGACTTACATGGTTGAAGGCGGTTCTAGCAAGGCGTTTGAAAAGATTAAGAAGATGGCTTACGAAGAGCCAGCAACTTTGCATATGCTTTTAGATAAGCTAGCAGACTCTGTTACTTTGTACTTGAACGCTCAAGTTGCAAACGGCGCGCAGTCTCTTATGATTTTCGATTCATGGGGTGGTGCACTTTCTCACCATGCATACCGTGAATTCTCACTACGCTACATGCAAAAAATCGTTGATGGCTTAACTCGCCATGCAGACGGTCGCCAAGTACCAGTTACGCTATTTACTAAAGGTGGCGGACTATGGCTTGAGTCAATGGCTGAAACTGGCTGTGACGCACTAGGTCTAGATTGGACTGTTGATATCGGTGATGCACGTCGCCGTGTTGGTCATAAAGTTGCGCTACAAGGTAACATGGACCCATCAGTACTTTACGGAACACCTGAGCGCATCCATCAAGAAGTGGATCAAATCCTTTCTTCTTACGGTGAAGGCACTGGCCATGTATTTAACTTGGGCCACGGTATTCACCAGCATGTTGATCCAGAGCGTGCAGGTTCGTTCATTAACTCAGTGCATGAGTTATCAGGTAAATACCACAAGTAATTAGCTCGCCCACACGCGAATTAATTAACCATTGGTTGGTATAAATAAGGGCTCAGTTTACTGGGCCTTTATTGTTTCTGTTGTTAGCGGATTTTGAGATGAACTCTCAGCTTTATCATTACTTGGTGCCCCACTCACCGTCTTAACAGGCTTTAACTCCAATCTAAATTGGCTACCTTTACCCGGTGTACTGTCAATCTCTATACCACAGCCGAGCAAGGTTAATAGCTGCCTGACTATCGCAAGGCCTATGCCTAATTGCGGTAGAGCACTTTGCTTACCTGTTATATCGAGCGTCCTTTGGTTTAATTGCTTCAGGGCTTGCAGCTCATGCTTATGCATTCCTGAGCCGTTATCACTGACTTGTAGCCACACTTTATCGTTATCGGCAGTCATGGTCGCAATGCTTATTTTTCCTCGCTCTGGAGTATAACGAATAGCATTATCTATTAGATTATTAAGCACCCTTTGTAGCAGCTGTGGATCGGTACTTATCGTTAGCTGCTGTTTATCGACAAAGTCTAGCTCAATCGATTTCGATTTTGCTCTAGGGGCAAAGGTTTGCTGTAACTCCTGCAATAGATTGCTTAGCAAGCAAGCTTGAAACTTTGGTGTTACCTGACCATTTTCAAGCGCGGTTAGCTCAAGTAATTGCCCCAGTAATTGCTGCAGGTGCTGGCCTGAGCGAGCTGCGATCTCAATTAGGTCGCTACTGCGCTCATGTTCAGGCAGTAATAACCAGGTGTCGATATAACCCTGTAGTGAGGTTAGCGGTGTTTTTAAGTCATGAGACAGATGCAACATAAAAGCATGACGCTCTTCTTGTTGGCGATGAATCGCTTGGTGCTGCTCACTTAATGCTGACAATAACGTATTGATATGCTGACTGAGGCGATTGATTTCACTGCTGCCTGAGTATTGGCCTGGTAAAGTGAGGCCATCATTGAGCTTGTGCTTGGCCAGCAAGTTCAGATCATGTTCTAAACGGCTTAATGGTTGGGTAAAAATCTTTAATAACAATATAAAGAGTAAGATGGCAAAAGCGAAGGTGATCACAATGGCGGCCGCCCAAAACTGTGTCGATTGATGCTCGCCAACAATTGATTGCCAGCTATCAAAGTCCTCCCCCCCAATAATCACGTATAGATAGCCAGTTTGTTTGCCTTGAGGGTCAATGAGTTTAGCTGCGGAAAAGATTTTATCTTTGTTGATTGAGCGCGGGTCGGTACCGAGTAAAGGCAGTTTATTACCGTCAATGAAGGTGTTTATGAGTTTTGTATCAACTCGCTGCTGCTTAATCTTTTCTTCACTCGCATCATAAGCGATGACCTGACCTTGATTGTCTAAGGTGTATATTTCAAAGCTAGGGCCTAGCAGCATAAAGTCATGAAAGGCCTCTTTTAATGCAGCGTCGGAGGTCACTCCTTTAGAAAGTAGGGGGTTGATATGCGCCATATGCTCAGCAAGCTCGCGGTGCAGCGATTGTTGAATTTGGTTGCGGCTAAATTCTTGGCTAAACTGCTGCCATTGCCACAGTGCGACAAGTAATATGAGTATGACTAAAGTAGCCGCGAGTAAGATTCGGCTAAATAAGCTTTTCATTGCTTGCCCTCTAAGGTGAGTTATTTAGGACTAAGGTAAGGTTAAGATGCTGCTTGTATTGTGGGTGGAGTAAATTTGTAGCCAACCCCCCAGACCGTTTTAACCAATTTAGAGGTGTGGCTATTGCGCGCAAGCTTAGAGCGTAAGCGATTCACATGACTATTCACCGTGTGCTCATAACCTGAATATGAGTAACCCCATACGGCTTCTAATAATTGCATTCTGCTGAACACCTGCTTGGGATGCTGAGCAAGGTACAGCAAGAGGTCGAACTCTCGAGCAGTCAGCTCCAGCACTTCATTAAAAGCAATCACTTCTCGGGTATTACAGTTAATGGTGATGCCATCAAATTCAACTGAGTTTTGCTGTTGTTCCAGTTGTCTTGAGCGCCTTAGCAGGGCTTTAACTCGGGCTCTGAGCTCGAGCACACTAAAAGGTTTTATCAAATAATCATCTGCACCTGACTCGAGCCCGAGCACGATATCGGCTTCAGAGTCTTTAGCGGTTAACATCATGCAAGGTAGGTCGTTTCCGGCCTCTCGGAACTGTTGGCATAGGGTGATTGCATCGCCATCGGGTAGCATTCTATCCATGACAATAAGGTCAACGTTAGTGTGCTCTATATGACGTTGTGCTTGTTGCAGCGTGGTGCAATGGATCACATCATGATTCATGCTTTTAAGGTTGAGCATGACGAGTTTTGCTAAGTCTTGCTCATCTTCGAGGAGTAGTATTCGCTTCGATGTTTGATGCTCATTGTTGTTGATTGATCCATTCATGCTTCGCTCCCAAAGGCAGTTGCTTAACAACAAGACCCGCCGATGGAAGCTTTTATTTCGCACTATTATTGGTCACTTTTATAAGTCGTTTACTCTGTGCGATTCACGCGGATTAGCATTACTGGATTATCAAAGCGATGTGAGGCTGAAAGGACGGAGTCTGCAAGGCCGTCATCACTGCTAATGACTCCAGGATGAGCGTGAACTTTGTTGGAGTCATCACGTGTGGCATTAAAACCTTCGCCACCATCAGCAGGGCCTGGGATAGTGCCTTTAGCTTCAGTATTCGCTTCAGTACCAGCATCGTAGGCAATCACTCTAAAGCTGATAGACTCATTAACAGCTAAGGCTGTTAAGTCATAACCGGTAAAACCTGCAAAGGCATCGTTAGTGTTAACGAGCATGGTCACTACTGACAGGTCCGCAATCATATCGGCATTAAGACTAATAGAGATCTTCTCACTGGCCCCAGGTAATAATATGCCAGCACCACTTGTCAGCTCAGTGACCACAGCTTCATTGGTTAAGCCACTGGGGTCTCCGGATTCTGCTAATGTTTCTAAAGCAACGCTAGCGCTTTGTCCGCTACTCCATAGCACTGTGTCAACTTGATGGCTAACGACCGCAATTGGCGACATGGGCTGGTTTGCGGTTAAGTTGGTCACTGCAATGCTGTAGCTCTGCATTGTCGGTGTAACTACGGGGGGAGTAATGGGTTCAGGGCTGTCATTATTATTGTCAGAGCAGCCGCCTAGTAATAATGCACCAGCGCTCAACAGTATAAGCCCGTTGTATTTAAGGTTCTTGTTAGGATTATTCATCAGGTATTCTCCTATTTAACCACAACAGTCACTCGAGCTACCGGATTTAACCAGCGGTGTACGCGGCTATCAAGGTCACTCATGCCGCCCTGTAGGTCGGTATCGCCAAGCACGCCTGGGTGAATATGTACCTTATCGTTACTGCTCATACCCATTACACCGGTTGCGTTCATGCCGCCATCACCACCAGGTGCCGCGGGGATCCCTGGAGTACCAGACATGCCACCACCATTAACGACTTCGTCGTTGGCTTCTGTGCCAGCGTCATAGGCATTAAGGGTAAAGGTATAGCTGCCGGCTTCGGTTGGGATTTTCCAGGCATCTAAGCCGACGAAAGCGTCGTTTGTTGGCAGGACCATAGCGGTAATCGATAGGTGAGTCATATCACCTGAATCGAGCATAATGCTGTCGACTTTAGTGCTAGGGGCTAATAGTCCGCCAGCCGGATTTGTCAGCGTAATACCGCCTGCACCTTTTACGGCGGCATCTAAGTCGGCAATATCACCGCCCTCAGCCATTTTTTGTAAGGCAGGAGTTGCCATTTCTCCGGCTTGGAAAAGGTGGCTGTCCATATCATGGGCTGCGATGAGCAGCGGGGTGAAATGATTGCCGTGGGTTAAATTAGTGATGCTAATCTCTAACTCAGCCGCTGACACGGGTAGGCTAATAGCGGTACTTAGAATAAGCATTTTAGTGATCTGGTTAAGCTTCATGATAACTCTCCTTTGCAATGTATGGTTCAGTGTGGCAAAGGGATGTCACCTGAATATCTCTCAATTATCACAAAAGTATAACAATTGGTTTTATGCGATAATCAGGGGGAATTTGCCATGAATTTACAGGCTTATTCATGGATTTGTTTAAGAGTTGTCCTTGGTTGGTGTTTTTATCAACGACTGCATCTAAGGTAGGTATTATCTATAATATAAATCGGGTACTTTGCTAGCGCAAACCAAGTCGTGGCCAGAGTTGCTGGTGGGTTTTGAATTAGAGAAGTTGTCTTTAAATGCAAATTAGCAAGAAAGTTGTTTTAATCATTTTTGGGATGAGTATCCCGCTCCTCGTTGCTGCCAGCTTAGCTGGAGTGACATGGCTACATAGCGAAGTCGATTCGATTCGCCGTGATGTTATTGAAGCAGAGCTTAAGAGTATTGAGTCGCAAATAAAAAGTGACCTTAAGGTGCAGCAGCGAGCACTAGAGGCTCAGCCGATGCTGTCAGCCTCAGCCGTTAATTCGGCAGCTTCTGCATGGCCAAAGCTGGCACAATTTAGCGAACTGCAGTTATCCCCGGTAGTAGACGGGTATGTTGACTTGGATGATGGCGCTAACAAAGCCAGATTAAATCTACCTGCTGAACTACTTGCGAACCCGCAGGAAAACACAGGACTCTACTATGACGCACAACATAGACAGGGTTATTTTATAAGCTTGCAGGCGGCGTCGGGTTCTCAGCGTTTACTTTTGAGCCGTAAGCTAACAGATGCATATTTAGCAAATTTAGACTTGAGCGATTTTGTTACCCAGATTAAATTGGCACCGGGAAGCGCACAAGCTGGGCTGCTACTAACAGATGATACACTGACCGCCAATACAGTGACCGCCGAATTGAGCATGCCAAGCCTACTAGCTCAACCGCCAGCGCATCTTACAATTACCTTCTCTAATCACTTTTTCTCTCGCGTGGTATTGCAATATAGCTTGTTCACATTGAGCCTATTGGGTTTATCTATCATCTTGTTATTAGGTGTATTCTTTTGGCTTAGGTTAGGGGTATTTAAGCCCTTTGAGCGCTTTGCTAAACAACTTAACGCTATCGACTTTACTTCAAGGGAGAGGGCACTGATAAGCAGTGACGGCCATGGCGAGTTTAGCCAGATATCAAGCGACATTAACCAACTATTATCTCGGGTATATCAACAAGAAAGGCAATCTAAGATCACCTTAGAGTCAATTGCAGAAGCGGTCATTTTGATCGATATTGATACCAGAGTGAGTTATCTCAACCCTTATGGCGAACGCTTGCTAAAAGTGAGTAATGAGCAGGCGCGAGGCAAAAGCCTGGATGAATTGTTAGCAGGTCATAAAGGCTTGAGCGATACCTTAGTTGCTTTTATGCAAGGCGGCAGTCTACGTGTGGAGTCCACGCAGCTTAGACTAGACATTGATACACCTAAGCTAATGAGTGGCAAATTCAGCAATTTATCAGACTACTCTGGCCGCATTATTGGCGCAGTGATTGTGCTACGAGATACCACAGAAGAAGCGCTACTCAAACAGCGATTGCAGCGCAGAGTTCATTTTGACTCTATGACAGGGCTGCTTAATCGTGGTGCATTTGAGCAGCAATTTATTCGTTATGTGCAATCGTCCAAAACACTGGCAGTGGTATGTCTGGATCTGGAACAATTTAAGCTTATCAATGAGTCATGCGGTCATAGCGTTGGCGATAAAATGCTTGATAACGTTGCTAAAGCTATTGGCTCTTGCTTATTCAAAGGTGAATTATTAGGGCGTTTAGGTGGCGATGAATTTGGCTTAGTGATTAAAGACTGCTCGGCCCTTGAAGTGGCTAAGTTGATTAAGAAGATCATTGTCAGCGTGGGTAGCCAAGAGGTGACACATAACGATACGCACTACCGCGTTGGTGTGAGTGCTGGCGTAGCCTTGTCACGCTTTGATCAACAAACGGATCTTTTAGAGCTACTAAAAGATGCCGATATCGCCTGCCATGCTGCTAAATGCAAGGGCAGTAACCAAGTGCACTTTTATGACAGCCGCGACAAAGACTTAAGCTATCAACGTAATGCATCTAAGTGGGCGGTTAGAATTGTACAGGCGATTGAGCACAATGAACTGGTTCTTTACTATCAAAAGATAAAATGTCTTTCCTCTCACAGTCGTAGACAGCGTCTTGAGGTGTTACTGCGGATCCAAGAGCCGGGCGGGAGAGTTTTGCCTCCTGCACAATTTATTGCTGCTGCAGAGCGCTTTAAGTTAATTGTTGATGTCGATAAAGAGGTCATCAGAAAGACTTTTCTGTGGTTATCTTTAAATGAACCGCTTTGGGATGATCACTGTCTATCGATTAATTTGTCAGGTAATAGCCTTGGCGCTGAAGGCATGGTCGACTTTATCCTTAAGCAACAAAAGCGTTTTGGGATCCCGAGCAGTTGTATTTGCTTTGAGATCACCGAAACAAGTGCCATCCAAAATCGTAGTCGTGCGATGAAGATGTTGTTAGATCTGCGAAAGCGTGGCTTTGCTTTTGCACTGGATGATTTTGGTAGCGGGTTTGCATCCTATGGTTACCTCAAAGAGATGCCTGTCGACTACGTTAAGATAGACGGCTGCTTTGTAAAAAACTTAGTCAGCAATGCCAAAGACTACGCCATTGTAAAATCGATTAACGATGTCTGCCGAGTGATGGGAATCGAAACGATCGCAGAATTTGTGGAAAACCAAGAGATTATCGATCAACTCGAAATCATTGGGATTAACTATGCCCAAGGTTACGGTATTGGCCGACCTCAAGCATTAGAGTCCTATCAAACAGAACCCGCCCCAGAAAAACTGATGGTTTAAAATCGCGATCACTTTAAAAGAGTGATGGTTTAAAAGAGTTATTTGCGATTGGGGTAATTATGTGTGAGCTTTAACACTTAAATATAAACTCTCGAGTGTTAGGTGATATATGCAAATCTTTAATGACAAAGTTATTATCATCACCGGGGCATCGGAAGGTATAGGGCGAGCATTAGCCATAGAACTTGCTCCTTATGGCTGTAAACTGGTGCTCTGTGCCCGTAATCTTGAGCGACTGAACTCGTTAGCCGAGGAAGTGGCAGAACTCGGCCAACCCCCATTGGTGCATGTGGCAGACCTTTCAGAACAAAGCCAATGCTCAGGTTTAATCCAAGCCTGTATCGCTCATTTTGGCAAGCTAGATATCTTAGTCAACAACGCGGGAATGACCATGTGGTCACGTTTTGATGAGCTGCAAGACTTGAGCGTTATATCGCAGATCATGCAGGTAAACTATCTGGGTCCGGTTTATCTCACCCACGCAGCAATTCCCTATTTAAAGCAAACCCAAGGACAGATAGTGGCCGTTGCCTCGTTAACGGGGATGACAGGTGTGCCTGCGCGTTCGGGGTATGCGGCTTCAAAGCACGCTGTTATTGGTTTTTTTGATTCGCTAAGAATTGAGCTAAGTGATAATGATGTTGCAGTAACCGTGATTTGCCCAGATTTTGTGGTAAGCCAAACCCATAAGCGTGCACTCGATGCCAAAGGGCAGCCTTTAGGTAAAACACCGATGCAGGAGGCTAAAATCATGACTGCACAGAAGTGCGCGCAGCTGATGATACCGGCGATAGCAAACAGAAAGCGTCAGCTAATCACCTCGTTTAGAGGAAAAATAGGTCGTTTCTTTAAAATTATCGCCCCAGAGCTAATTGATAAAATTGCACGAAGGGCGATAGAGTCTGGTCGCTAGTGTGCGGCGCAGTATACGAAAGGTTATTTATTGAGGTGTTTTACAATTGCAGCCGCCGCTTCAGCTTTAGTCGCTTTCTCGTTACTGGTCTCAATGTGAGCCGTGGCGCTGTGCCCCGTCATCTCTTCAGCAATATGCAGCCAGTCTGGGTGCCAGTAAAAAGATGAGCCTGATAGCGTGTCCCAGTTATGAACACCTGATGTTTCGCCTTGATAGATAAGATCGCCAATTGAATATGCCATTGTTAACCCCTGATATTTAAGTTTAAGTTTTAGTAAAATCGATACCAATCTATATTGAGTTGGTTTGAACTGATGTTATTGTTTACGATTTGATCTGTCATTTCCCATAGAGTGCGCTAACAGATACTGACTTTATGTAACCTATGTCACAAAACCTTAGATTGGTTTACGCGGATTAGGATGTTACTTAAGTTACAGCATAACGCCTAAAAGACGTTACAGAATTAGTTAGGTTTCTCATCTATACCGCTCTATAACCATCGCAGCCATATTGTGCAAAAAAGAGCCCAGTGAAACTGGGCTTAGTAGTAGGTTATTAGTTATTAGTTATTAGTTATTAGTTATTAGTGAGATCAAGATTGATTAACCACCAAGCCCTAGATTGAATATCACCAGCTTCAATAACACCACCGCTTCGGTAGGGCTTAGCAAAATGTACGAGCACGATTGGAGAGCCCATCTGATAACGTCCAGATTGGGTAAACCAAGCATTGAAAGCATCATCTTTATTGAGGCTTATCGTGACTTCTGAGCTGGTGGGTTGTGTTAGCCCTGGGCAGGTATAAATCGCCTTAGAATTAATAGGGTAAGCAATTTGGCTTCCGTCACTACAATGGCTGGTCTTTTGCAGCCTTAAAGTGATCAAGGTGCAACCTTTGTAGTTAACCGGATCTTTGCAGACTTGAGCTATCATCGTTGAGTAGCCACCACCTTGATCTCCGAGAGTATGGTTTGTTAACTCGCCTCTGCCACCAAAAACGGTGAAGTAAGAAACCTCATTGGCCGCGATATCAATAGGAGAGATAATTTGTTTATCACTTCCATCAAAGCTGATACTTGCTTCTTCACCTAAGCCTGCTTCTATTGGAGAAATAAAAACTTTATAGGTAGCGGAAGTAGGCTGGTAATTTTGGCCGCCATCGTCAGTTACATTGACATCAAAATAGTCATTTTCTAGCGATTTTGGGTAGCTGTGTATCGTGATTTCACCGTTGGGTGCGAGCTCTACAAGCTCTGGCGATACTGGTGTGGCAAAAGCATAGCTTAATTTACCAAATTGGCTTGCGACAGCGGGTGCTTTAACTCGGCGATCAGGGTAGAACACTACATTTATAATATTGTTCTCAAGCTCTAGGCCTGGATGCTTGGCTTTTTCAATATTGACATTGAACTGACGAATAGTGCGTTCAAAGTTTCGGCTTTGCTCTATTACGCTAATTTGAGCAAGACCGGCTCCATTTACTGCGAGCACACCAGTTGTCGGATCTACGCTGACAATATGACTGTTTTGAGAGGCGGTGTAATAGCTGATATGACTATTTAGAGCTCGACCTGATATAACAGGAGCTGGGATGGTGGCATCGATAGCAAAGGGTTTACTCATAAACGCAGTTGCAAGTGCTAGGTCAGTATTTTCATCAGCTTTATCGATGATGACATTGAACTCTGCTTTTTGTGAGACATGCCCAGCATCTCCTTTGTCGGTCACAATGAAAGTTGCAGAGCCTGCATTATTAATTGTGAAGGTTCGTGCTAGTTCGTTTATCGTGATGACATCACTTTCTCCATACTTAAGTTGCCACTCTAGTTGGCCAATACCACCAGAAATTGGTATATCAAATGTATTTCCTGTTGAATATGGAACTCGCACGGATGAAATTGATAATGTGCCATTGAGTGGCGAGACATCTACATAAAAACGTTCTGTGGCGGGAGCAAAATACTCATCGCCCGAATCGATAGCTGTTATCCACCCGCGACCAGCTCCCACTATGGTAATGGCTCCAGTATCGGCATTTTGCTTAAAGACTCCATCGCTTCCATTATCTATGCTAAAGCTCACACTGCCTTTGTGATTGATCACCTGTGGAGTAAAAGTCGCATTGGCTGCATAGTCGACTCGGGTATTCGCTAGAATAAGATCGCTATTAGTTTGCTTGTCGACAGTAACTGTAAAATTCTGCTGCTGGTTAGCCCAGAACTCTCCGCCATCATCTGTGATGATAACTTCAACAGTTCCAGGCTTAAATACTGTCATTGATCCCGTATTTACATCGATAGAGATAACATCTTGTGGGCTACTATCGCTTAAGGCATAAGCTAACTGACCATGACCGCCTATGACTTGAGGTTGAATAGTTTGATTCTGTTGGTAACGGCTCTGGATATCTAAACTGTTTAGAGAGTTGCTATTGATACGTGTGACTTCAACATTAATTTCGCGACTTTCAGCTAGGTAGTTTTGGTTGCCAGCGTCGTTAATCGTCACCTGTGTTTTACCTACCCCAATAAAACTAAAAGTCCCTTTTTCAGCATCAATAATATTGATGATATCGGGATTTGCATTTTCTGAGAGGGAAAAAGATTGTTTACCCTTAGCGCCTGTCACTTTAATGGTTTTTTGAGCATCTGCATTATAGGCCGCAGAGATATCTGCAACTTGTAGTTCAAGGTTCTTCGCTGGATTGATTTGCACTTTAAAACGCTGAGTTGCAACGGTTTGGTGATATTGTGGAGCATGTTGGATGACTTTGATCTCAGCTGCACCAGCGCCAATAATACTCATTTCACCACTTGCTTCATCTATTTGCACCACATGGTTATTTGTAGCATCTACTAGAGAGTAATGAATGTTTTCAGTTGGAGAGCCGCGGTATACCGGAAGTAGTTTTGCTCCCAATAGGAAAGGTTTATCAATGACATCTGAAAATTGCGCAAATTCAGTAGCCGCGGATTCAATGGTCACTTTAAATTGTTGGGTATCCGCTTGATAGTTACGTCCACCGCTGTCAGTGACATCGACCAACACGCTGCCACTGCCCCAAATCAGCAATTCACCAGCAGGTTCAATCAGTATAACTTGATCGCTTTGATCAGCGCTTAGCGCATACTCGAGTTCGCCAAGAGCACCATTTAGGTTGACTTGATGACTTGCAGCTGCTTGGTAAGGAAAGCTTAGATTGTTAGTCACTAGAGGTGGTCGAGGGGCTTTGCCGATAGTGACATTGAAGCGAGTGCTTGCTGGTAAGTATTGCGCGTTACCAGGATCATTGGCAATGACTTCAGTACTGCCTGCATTGAGGATTATCAGACTACGCTTATCTGCTGAGATCTGTAACACATCATCTGGGGCGCTATCAACGAGTTGATAACTGATATTTCCGAATGCTCCTACGATATCAGGAGTGATAGCGCCATGATGTGAAAATGTTCTTGTAATATCAATGGCTGTAATAGGTGGATGAGTTTCTTTCTGTGGTAGCGGTTCTGTTGAATCTGACTCACCACCTCCACAGGCAGTAAGTAAGAAAAGTAACAACAGATTTAGGTACTTCATAGTGCTTCCAGCTTAAAATTGAAGCGCGAGTATACATATGTGAGTAATATGCTGCAATTGGTTGGTTAACTGTTATTTTGTGCTGTCAGTTTGCTTTTTGATGGTTGTAAGTTTTTTTATGCGGGGTAAAAGTTGCATATAAAAACAATGTTTTAGCTTAGGTTATGAACAATATGAAAAAGTTGTCGATACATTTGTAGTCGAAAGGTTTGTTTATGCAGTTGGTGTGCATTTTAATGTAAGCGGGCCTAGATCCCACTTTTCACTTTCTTATATTTTAGGCCGATGAGTGACATACAAATTCAGAGTGGCAGGGCAAGTGACTGAGGCTTGATATCTGTTTAGCCTTAGATATTGACTCTAGCGTTAGCTTAGTAGGCGAGAATAACCGTCATCTCCATTTTGGTAGTCCATGAAAAAAGCCCTGTATTAACAGGGCTTTGAATAGCTGTAAACGAGATGGCTAATTAGCCTTCGCCATTTTTACGGGCCATTACTCGGTAAGCAATGTCTGTTCTACAAGAGAATAGAATTACTCGGTAAGCAATATCTGTTCTACAAGAGAATAGAGTTACTTAGCTTTCGCTATTTTCACGAGCTATTGCGCGGTAAGCAATATCTGTGCGGAAGTAAACGTCGTCCCAATGGATAGAGTCAACTAAGTTGTAAGCATCTTGCTGTGCTTCGGTAACCGTGTTGCCCAGTGCGGTAGCACACAATACGCGGCCGCCGTTAGTGACTACGTGACCATTTTCCATACTCGTTCCTGCATGGAAAACTTTTGCATTATTGTTGCCTAAGGTTAGCCCTTCAATCACGTCATGCTTGCGGTAAGCGTCTGGATAGCCACCTGCCGCCATCACCACACCCACAGCTGCGCGTGAATCAAACTCGGCAGTGACTTGATCAAGCTCGCCGCGAGTTGATGCTAAACAAAGCTCAACTAAGTCAGATTTCAAACGCATCATAATCGGTTGGGTTTCTGGATCGCCAAAGCGGCAGTTGTACTCAAGTACTTTTGCGCTGCCATCTGGAGAAATCATCAGGCCTGCGTATAAGAAACCAGTGTAAACATTACCTTCATCCGCCATGCCATCAACGGTTGGGCGAATTACATTCTCGATAGTCCAATCGTGAACCGCTTGAGTCACAACGGGGGCTGGTGAATATGCCCCCATGCCGCCAGTGTTTGGCCCATGGTCACCATTGTCACGTGCTTTATGGTCTTGGCTGCTGGCCATAGCAAGAATGTTCTTACCATCCACCATCACGATGAAGCTGGCTTCTTCGCCTTTTAAGAACTCTTCAACCACAACCCGTGAGCCCGCTTCGCCAAACTTGTTACCCGCTAGCATATCTTCGATTGCTGCATCAGCTTCGCTTTGATCTGCCGCAATGATAACGCCTTTACCCGCCGCTAGGCCATCAGCCTTAATGACAATCGGGAAACCAGTCAGGGCTGTTACTTGCTTAACATAGGCTTTAGCTGGTTTTATCTCAGTAAAGTTTGAGTAGGCCGCTGTAGGAATATTGTGGCGAGCCAAGAAGTCTTTAGTGAAGGCTTTAGAAGATTCAAGCTGCGCAGCCCCTTTGGTTGGGCCGAAGATTGGCAAGCCTGCTTCATTGAAGGCATCAACCACACCAAGTGCTAATGGCACTTCTGGGCCCACTATTGTGATAGCTACTTTTTGCTCTGTGGCGAAGGCAACTAATGCCGAGATCTCTTCAACATTAATCGCTACGTTTTCAAGCTTTGGCTCTAATGCAGTACCTGCATTACCCGGCGCTACAAATACCGTTTCAACTTGCGTCGATTGTGCAGCCTTCCATGCCAATGCATGTTCGCGACCGCCGCCACCTATAATCAATACTTTCATATCTTTACCTTTTATAGCTGCGCCATTCTTCCTATCTCTGCATCAAGCATGCTCACGTATTGGCATACGCTGCGCGTGCTTTCTTTGACCTAGAAAAAATGGCTTGCTCTAAACGTTAAATATTAATTTTGTTAATGCGCGAATAAAGCCCTTTATTCGCGCAAACCAATTAATGACGGAAGTGACGCATACCGGTAAATACCATTGCCATGCCGTGCTCGTCAGCTGCTGCAATGATCTCTTCATCGCGGATAGACCCACCTGGCTGGATGATACAGCTGATGCCAGCTTCTGCTGCAGCATCAATACCATCACGGAATGGGAAAAATGCATCTGATGCCATTACTGAGTTTTGCACTTCTAGGCCTTCGTCAGCGGCTTTGATACCAGCAACTTTAGCACTGTATACGCGGCTCATTTGGCCAGCTCCGACACCGATAGTCATGCTGTTTTTTGCGTAGACAATCGCGTTTGATTTTACAAACTTAGCCACTTTCCAGCAGAACATTAAGTCTTTCATTTCGCTAGCGGTTGGCTGACGTTTAGAAACGACTTTAACGTCATCCAAATCTACCATGCCTTGGTCACGGTCTTGCAGCAGTAAGCCGCCATTAACGCGCTTATAGTCTAGACTGGTGGTTTTGCTTGTCCACTGTCCACACTCAAGTAAACGCACATTAGCTTTAGCTGCAATAACGTCACGTGCAGCCTGGCTGACTTTAGGCGCAATGATGACTTCGACAAATTGACGCTCAACAATCGCACTTGCTGTTGCTGCATCTAGCTCGCCGTTAAAGGCGATGATGCCACCAAAGGCTGAGGTTGGGTCAGTTTGGAATGCACGGTTGTAGGCTTCTAGTAGATTTTCACCAATAGCAACGCCACAAGGGTTAGCGTGCTTAACAATCACACATGCTGGCTCATCGAACTCTTTTACGCACTCAAGTGCGGAGTCTGTATCGGCGATGTTGTTGTATGAAAGTGCTTTACCTTGCAGTTGAACTGCAGTGGCAACAGAGGCTTCATCGAGATTAGTATCAACGTAGAAAGCGGCTGTTTGATGGCTGTTTTCGCCATAGCGCAAGTCCTGCTTTTTAACTAGCTGAGTGTTGTAAGTGCGTGGGAACTTAGAATCTTCGTGACACTCATCTTTGCTGTGCGCAGGCACTTTAGTACCGAAGTAGTTAGCTATCATGCCATCGTACGCGGCAGTATGCTCAAACGCGGCAATCGCTAGGTCAAAACGAGTTTCAATTGTGGTGCTACCTTCGTTCGCTTGCATCTCGGCAATCACGCGGCCGTAGTCGTTAGCGTTAACGATAATGGTAGTGTCTTTGTGGTTTTTAGCTGTAGAGCGAACCATGGTTGGGCCGCCAATATCGATGTTCTCGATAGCGTCAGCTAAGGTGCAGCCTTCTGCCGCAACAGTCGCTGCAAATGGGTACAAGTTAACCGCAACCAAATCGATTGGCTTGATGTTGTTTTGTTCCATTACGATTTCGTCGATACCGCGACGCGCTAAAATGCCGCCATGCACTTTAGGGTGCAGGGTTTTAACGCGGCCATCCATGATCTCTGGGTGACCAGTATAGTCAGATACTTCAATGACTGGCACACCATTATCAGCCAACAGGCGTGCGGTGCCACCTGTAGAAAGTAGCTCAACACCTTGAGCATGCAGCGCTTGTGCAAACTCTAAGATTCCGGTTTTATCTGAAACGCTTAACAGCGCGCGACGAATAGGTCTGGCATTATTCATTGTAGGTACAGGGTCCAGTAGTTATTTTTAAGGATCTTTCGGAAAACAGAACAGTCTCGCGCCTTTGTGGCCTACACTGCTTTCCAAAAGTCCCTCAATATTTTTTACCCCTCGTCACGGCGCGCATATTTTAACGTAAATTTACACTCGACGGTGTTTTTTTCTGCGCGATTTCACAATACGTTCAGCAGAACAAGCTTTAGTGTTTTTTAAAGCGCAGAATAAGTCTTGACCTTGGATACAACTCCAAGGTTTATACTCGACAAAATCAAAAGGTTTAAGCGGGCTATTTTTGCTTTTTATCTTTTGATGTTGAGATTAAATTTAAAACGGAACTGGAGCTAGGCATGTATCGAATTGGTGAGCTTGCACAATTGTGCGAAGTCAAAACAGATACCTTACGTTTTTATGAAAAACATGGTCTTTTGTCGCCATCATCGCGCACCGACTCTGGTTACCGGATCTATACCGAAGCCGATGCTGAGCGATTACGCTTTATTTTACGCGCCAAAGCGGTGGGGTTTACGTTAGCCGAGATCACCGAACTGCTCTCGATTGAGTTAGATAAGTCCAATTGGGCTTGCGCCGATGTGAAGGGATTAGTGGATGACAAACTGGCTAATGTTGAAGCGAAAATTGCCGAGTTAAACCATTTTCAATTGTCGCTACAACGATTGTCCCAAGCCTGTTGTGGTGGCCCTGAAAGCGCTGAACATTGCTCAATACTCGAAGCATTAGAATCGAATACCGACAGCATTCGCTGTGAAAATAATCAGCATAGTCATGGTGAACGTGGGTTCACTAAGCACTGTACTAATAAATAAAATACTCAGAATACACGTGAGAAGTCGTTATGTTATTTGAAAACTTTATTGAGTTGTTTCTAGAATCTGCGCCATGGCTATTATTAGGCTTACTGCTAGCGGGCATGTTGAAAATGTTCGTTCCTATGGCCTGGATGCAAAAGCAGCTTGGCGGCCACGGTTTTAAAACTGTGGTAAAAGCAGCGGTATTGGGCGCGCCTCTACCCTTGTGTTCTTGTGGTGTTATTCCCGCAGCCGTTGGTCTACGTCGTAGCGGTGCATCGAAAGCCGCAACCACTTCATTCTTAGTATCAACGCCTGAAACTGGCGTGGATTCAGTCACCGTGTCTTATGTATTACTGGGTCCATTTATGGCGATAGTCAGACCTATTGCGGCGGTGATTAGTGCTATCGTTGCAGGCTTATTGGTGGGCCGTGATGACGATGATGGTAAACCTGTTGCTAATGCTAATATTAGTGGCGAAGCTAAACAAACTGGTGCCAAAGCAGAGCAAGTAAGCTCATGCTGCAGCAGTAAAAAAGCTGAGGAGCAAGTTGCGCCAGTAGCTTCATGCTGTAGTAGCAAAAAAGCTGAGCCAAAAATTGAAGCGAAAGCTGAGAAAGGCTCGTGCTGCTCAAGTAAAAAAGCCCCAGTAGTGGAAGCTACATCATCATGTTGTAGCAGTAAAAAAACGGACACTTCTAGCCATGAACAGGCTAGTGCTGAAGTCGAGAGCTGCTGTGAATCGACCAGAGATGTGGCGACAGAATTAAAGGGCACCTCTGTTATTGGCCGTATTGGTAAAGGTCTGCATTACGCCGCGACAGATCTAGTTCGAGACACCACGGTTTGGTTGTTGATTGGTTTGTTCTTTGCGGCACTGGTGCAAACCTACGTGCCTGCTGACTTTATGGCAAAGTGGGGCGACGGCATTCTTGCCATGCTAGTGATGGTGCTTATTTCTGTGCCTATGTATATCTGCGCCACGGCCTCAACCCCTATCGCGGCAGGACTGCTCTTAGCGGGGGTTTCACCTGGTGCTGTGTTGGTGTTTATGTTGGCAGGCCCTGCAACCAATATTGCTACTTTAGGCGTGGTCACAAAAGAGTTAGGAAAGCGTGCGCTTTATGGCTATTTGGGCGGAGTCCTAGGCGTCGCCTTAGTATCGGGTATTTTAGTTAACTATTTAGTTGAGACGTTCGGTTTTGTGGTAATGCCACAAATTGGTGAGCAGCATGAGCTATTGCCGGCTGGTATCGTCTATACCTCGGGTGTGGTACTCGCGATACTGATGGCTAAGGTATTTTTAGATAAGCTACCTAAAAACTGGTGGCGTCGAGACTGCTGCTCATAAATTGCTATAAACAATCTTTGCAGGGAATTGTTTGATAAGGTAAAGGCACTCATTAGAGTGCCTTTTTGTTTTTAGGTCGTACTAAGCTGTTGTAATAAGCTAAAGTTTGGTTACAGTTTTCGAGACAATGAGCCACATGAATAAAAGGAACTGCCATGAACAAAATCCTCACCATACTGCTGCTCAGTATGACCCTTGTTGCTTGCTCAGAGCCATCAAGCCTAGATAGTGACGGTCACTATGTTGAAGGTGTGCACTACCGCGAATTGGCGACCCCTATTCCTGCAAGCAGCGATAATATCTCGGTAACCGAATTTTTTTGGTATGGCTGCCCTCACTGTGAATTGTTCGAAAAACCCCTGCATGATTGGGAAGAAAGTATGGCCGATGGTGTCACTTTAGTGCAATCGCCAGCGGTGTGGAATGAAGCGATGAAGCTACATGCAAAAGTCTTCTTTATTGCCGAGCAGATGCAAAATAAGCAGCAGGTGCATGCTGCACTGTTTAATCAAATCATTGGACTGCGTGAAGTGAAAAGCCTTGCTGAGCAGCAAGCTAAGTTAGCTGATTTTTTAAATGGTTATGGATTATCGGAGCAAGAGTTTATCGGCAAGCTCTATTCGGCTGATATCGTGTCAAAGCTTAAGCATGCTATGCAGCTGATGTCATCGGCAGAAATTCAAGGCACACCCACTATCTTGGTTAATGGCCGTTATATCATTCTCAATGAGTCGGCAAATTCGGCCGAGCAGGTGATGGATATAGCCAGTTATTTAGTTGGACTCGAAAAGGCAAGCTTAGCTAATCGTTAATAAGGTATCACTATGATGGAGGGGTGGAGAGATGCTTAGTCAGTGCTGCGTTGTGCCTAGCCACAGCTTATTTTAGTGGCTAGGCACATTATGGCTGAAGTAAAGGCGACAATTATCTTTGATGGGGTCTGTAATTTATGTGATGGCGCAGTACAGTTTGTTCGGCGCCATGATCCTGAGGAACACTTTAATTTTGTGGCTTTACAATCAATACAAGGTCAAGCACTGTTAGCTCAGTATCAACTTAGTCACCTTGCACTAGACAGCGTGATTCTTATTAAGCAGGGGCGCTATTATTTACGCAGTGACGCGGTGATTGAAATCGCTAACTCGCTCACTGGCATGGCTGTATTACTGAGGTATCTTCGCTTTTTTCCTAAACCCATTCGCGAAGGCAGTTACAATCTGCTGGCTAAATATCGATATCGACTCTTTGGTAAAAAAAACTCCTGTAACTTGCGTTAATTTCACCTCTTGGTTATTACCTGACAATGGCGGACAGCAAGGCTAAATCGCTTCCATTTTGAGCGATGACCGCGATGGCAAGGGCGCCAACCCACTCAATTTAAGTGCGATTAGGCGTGCTTCGCTCATATTATTTATCTAGGGTCTCAAACACTGCAACGGCAAATCAGCCTATTTTTAAGATATTTGCTTGCCTGTATTCATGAAAGGGGCATGACTCTTGCGCCATATTGTCTCGTTCTCCCGTGTGGTCATTAATGGCCAAATAAACAATTTTTAAACTTTATGTTTCCAAAAAGCCTCATTTCTTGACGCTAAGCTTGCTGTAGGGTTGATTGCGTGTGAAAGCATGTATTTTTCAAGTACCTAATTTAATCATTACCATTACTTACGGGTGAGACATAGTGTCCCTGCTTGGTGCGTCAAGCTGTCCCTTTCTTCATATTGCTAACTGTTTGGTGTTTTGCTCCGCATTTGCCTGCTTGTTTTTGTTTGGGCGGAATTTAATTCTTTTTTCTTTCTATTTTTATCAGTTTTATTCTGTTGGCTTTTTATTGTGATCTTTGTCGTATGTTATTAATTGTCCGTATAGCTGACTTTGGGGATAATCAATTTGCATTAAAGAGTCTCTGTTTAGGTTACCGCTAGCTAAAGCAAGCGCAGCTTAGCAGGACAGATAAATGACAAAAAACAAACTACAGCGCCAGATGAGATTATTGGCCTGAGTAGAAAATACTAATTGTGTGAGGGTGATATGGACAGACGACAGTTTTTTAAACTGTGTGCCTGCGGAGCGACCACATCGGCAATATCAGCGCTGGGATTAATGCCCGGCACTGCGATGGCTGCGCCTCGTGAGTATAAGTTGATGAAAGCAAAAGAAACCCGCAATAACTGTTGTTATTGCTCAGTGGGTTGTGGCTTGTTGATGTACAGCCATGGTAGCAACGGTAAAAACGCTGAAAAAGCGATTTTCCACATTGAAGGCGACGCTGACCATCCGGTTAACCGCGGCGCATTGTGTCCTAAAGGTGCCGGTCTAGTCGACTATGTAAATAGCCCTAACCGTAACCATTTTCCTGAAGTGCGTGAGCCAGGCTCTAACGAGTGGAAACGCATTAGTTGGAATGAGGCATTTAGCCGTATCGCGCGCTTGATGAAAGACGACCGCGATGAAAACTTTATTGAAAAAAATAGCGATGGCACCACAGTAAACCGTTGGTTGAGTACCGGCATGATGACTTCATCTGCACAGCCAAATGAAGGTGGTTTTATTACTCACAAGTTTGCTCGTTCTCTTGGCCTAGTGGCCATCGATACTATTGCGCGTAACTGACACTCCCCAACGGTAGCAAGTCTTGCTCCAACATTTGGGCGCGGTGCCATGACCAACCACTGGATCGATATTAAGAACGCTAATGTCGTGGTGATCATGGGCGGTAATGCCGCTGAAGCACATCCTGTCGGTTTCGGTTGGGTTACAGAAGCTATGGAACACAATAACGCCAAATTGGTGGTTGTGGATCCACGTTTTAATCGCAGTGCAGCATTAGCTGACTGCTATGCACCACTTCGTAGTGGTACTGATATCGCATTCCTTTTAGGTCTAAGTCGATACCTCATTGAGACTAAACAAGTTAACTACGAGTATGTCAAAGCGTACACCAACGCTAGCTACATTATTCGCGAAGATTTCGAATTCAATGAAGGCCTATTTAGTGGTTTTGATGACAAGAGTCGCACTTACGACAAGGATTCTTGGTACTACGAATTAGATGAAGATGGTTATGCCAAAGTCGATGAAACATATGAGCACCCACGTTGCGTGTGGAACTTATTAAAGCATCACATTGACCGTTACGACTTTGAAACCGTAAGCAATATTACCGGCACGCCAGTTGAAGATTATGAAAAAGTGTGTGCCTTAATTGGTAGCACGCACGTTCATGACAAGGCGGCGACCTTTATGTATGCGTTGGGCTGGACCCATCACACTAAAGGCGCGCAGAACATCCGTTCTATGGCATTAGTGCAGTTGCTACTGGGTAATATCGGCGTATTGGGTGGTGGTGTTAACGCACTGCGTGGTCACTCAAACGTGCAGGGCGCAACCGACATGGGGCTGCTATGCCAGAACCTGCCTGGTTACTTGAAACTGCCAAATGATAACGATACAGATTTAGCGACATACCTAGATAACTATACGCCTAAGGCGTTGCGTCCTGGCCAAACTAACTACTGGTCTAACTATCCTAAGTTCTTTATCTCGCAAATGAAGAGTTTCTGGGGTGAGAACGCCACGGCGGCCAATAGCTTTGGCTATGACTGGTTACCTAAGTGGGATATTCAGTACGACTTTACTAAACACATCGACATGATGTACCACGGCCAAGTTAACGGTTACTTCATTCAAGGGGTTAACGCGATTAACTCTATGCCGAACCGTAACAAGACCTTAGCGGCATTATGCAAGCTTAAGTACATGGTGGTGATGGATCCGTTAGCGACTGAGACTTCGGTATTCTGGCAAAAAGCAGGTGAGTTCAACGACGTGCAGCCAAGCGACATTCAAACTGAAGTGTTCCGTCTACCGACAACACTATTTGCTGAAGAAGAAGGTTGTATCGTTAACTCAGGTCGCTGGATGCAGTGGCACTGGAAGGGCGCTAATCCACCAGGTGAATCTAAGCCAGATGCTGAGATTTTATCGGGCATTTTAATGAAGCTACGTGAGCTTTATAAAGACGAAGGCGGTGTACTGCCTGAGCCGATTGAAGCCGTTAACTGGGGTTACCATAATCCACACTTCCCACATGGCGAAGAAGTGGCCAAAGAGCTAAATGGTATCGACCTTAAAACCGGTAAGCAGCTTGATAGCTTTAGCCAGTTAAAAGATGACGGTAGTACGGCTTGTGGCTGCTGGATCTACTCAGGTTGCTGGACTGAAGCCGGCAACATGATGGCGCGCCGTGACAACTCAGATACCTCTGGTAAAGGGATTACGCCGGGCTGGGCGTTCTCGTGGCCGTCAAACCGTCGTGTGCTTTATAACCGCGCATCGTGTGACGTTGATGGTAAGCCTTGGGATCCAAAGCGCGTCATTGTTGAATGGACAAATGGTAAGTGGCATGGCATCGACCAAGGCGACTTCAACATGAAGTTACCGCCAAAAGAGTCGGCGCATCCATTTATTATGCAGCCAGAAGGGGTGGGGCGTTTCTTCGCGTTAAAATTATTAGCCGAAGGACCATTCCCTGAGCATTACGAGCCAATGGAGTCGCCTATCGGTACTAACCCATTGCACCCGAATGTGATCAGCAACCCTGCGGTGCGGATGCTGCCGGGCGTGGCCGAGACTTTAGGTTCGCATACGGAGTTCCCTTATGTGTGCACCACGTACTCATTAACAGAACACTTTAACTTTTGGACGATCCACTGTCGTTTAGCGGCTATCTCTATGCCTGAAACTTTCGTTGAACTCGATGAAATTCTTGCAGAGAAGAAAGGCATTGCTAATGGTGATTGGGTCAAGGTGAGCTCTAAGCGTGGCAGTTTGTTAACTAAAGCGTTAGTCACTAAGCGTCTACAACCACTTAAGGTTCACGGCCAGATGGTACATACGGTTGGCTTACCGCGTCATGGCGGTCATAACGGTCTTACGCGCCGAAGTTATAGCTGTAATGTACTGACCACTGAAGTGGGCGATGCGAATACACAGGTGCCTGAATTTAAAGCATTCCTTGTGGATATCGCTAAGGCTGAGGGAGTTTAATCATGTCTGCTCAAGATATTATTTTAAGCTCTGGTACATCAGAGCTCACCCCTGCAGCGCAGGTACGACGTAAGTTAAGCAAAGTGGCAAAGTTATTTGACGCCACTAAGTGTAACGGTTGTAAAGCGTGTCAGGTTTCGTGTTCTGAATGGAACGACCTTAGAGCACCTGTGGGTAGCTTCCAAGGTTCTTACCAGAACCCAATGGACTTGTCTTCAGAGTGTTGGACACTGATGAAGTATAACGAAATTGAACAGGACAATAAGCTACGTTGGAACTTCACTCATAGCGCCTGTATGCACTGTGATGACCCCGCATGTTTAACGGCTTGTTCAACTAAAGGTGCCATTGTTCAGCATGCTAACGGCATTGTCGATTTTGATTCTGATAAGTGTATCGGTTGTGGTTACTGCGTAGTGGCTTGTCCGTTCGATGTACCAAGACTCGACCCTGTGGATCAAAAAGCCTACAAGTGCACCATGTGTTCAGACCGTCTACAAGTGGGCCAAGAGCCCGCGTGTGTGAAGTCTTGTATCACTGGCGCTTTGAAGTTCGGTACGCGTGAAGACATGTTGTTTATTGCAGATCTTAGAATCAAAGAGCTGCATAAGCGTGGTTTCGTTAATGCCGGCTTATATAACCCAGAAGGTGTGGGCGGTACAGGCATGATGATGATTCTGCATGATATCAATCAACCGCAGAATTATGGCCTACCAGCCGATCCTAAAACGAGTGTGCCAGTTAAGTTATGGCAAGACGTGGTTAAGCCATTGGGTGCGGCGGGTATCATCGCGACCGTGGCAGTGGCCTGCCTTCACCGTATCACTGTGGGCCGTAACCTCGTTGAAGAGGACGAGCCCGCACAGTTTGACCACACTCACTCAGATAAGTCAGATAAGGAGTAACGCTCATGCATAAGCAGAATATGATTTTGCGTCATAAGTTGTTCGACCGCATCTGTCACTGGTTTGTGGTTGCAACAGGTTTGGTGACATTCCTAACCGGCTTTGCTTTCTTCTTCCCATCATTTCAATGGTTGGGGTCGATTGCTGGCTCGCCGCAAATGGCGCGCTTTGTTCACCCCATTGCCGGCTTGATGATGTGTCTGCCGTTAATGGTGATGCTAGTTCGCTATTACCATCATAACAAGTGGGAAAAGAATGACCTGAAATGGATGTTAGCCATTAAGGATGTGATGTTCGAAAACGAGGACAAGATCCCCGCTATCGGCCATTACAACCCGGGTCAAAAAGTGCTGTTTCGTACCTTTGTGGTGACCTCAATCGCATTGACGATTACCGGCATCATGATGTGGCAGCCTTACTTTGCCCCTTATTTTGAATCAAGCGCCATTGAGTGGGCCATTTTGATTCATGCAGTATCTGCACTGATCATGTTGATCTTTGTGATTGTGCATTTTTGGATGGCGACGTGGGTGGAAGGATCAGTTGCTGGCATGTTGTACGGCTATGTGTCGCGGGCTTGGTGCAAGAAGCATCACCCTAACATGCTAAACGATCCTGAATTAAAGACTAATAAGCAGGAAAAACACTAATTATGAGCACAGCAATACTCGACGCTGACAAGATCCCTGGACAGTCATTGGACATTAAAACCGTGATCGCAGCAGATCCACAGGCCGTTTATCAATTTAGAGCCAAGCGACTTGCAGAGCTTGCCGAAGGATCTGGATTAACAGAATACTTTGGCTTACTCGAGCAGTTAGTTGAGGCACAGCAAAAGGTAGCGGCACTTTACGGTGATGCGGCAAGTAGCTGCTTTGGTCCTAAGCCAACGCTAGATCTCAGCCAAAGCCAACCTATGGCGCAGCAGCACTTTGAGTGGGGAAATTATTGGCAGTCGGTATTGCTGGAGCTAATTAGTGAGCTAATGCCCAAAGTCAGTACTGAGTTACATGGGGTGCTAAAGGAACTCGCTAAGGCTGAAGGGGAGGTATTGCAAGGTTACGCCGAGTCGATGCTTGGCGGACACTTTGCACAAGTCCCTGCGCAGTACAGCCTGTTTATCTGGGCAGCGCTATCAGTGTACTGGTCACATTGGGCGGTGGATGTTGCACAGGCTTTGGCTGATGAGGCAGAGGCGCATAAGCGTTTATGCCCAGTCTGTGGCAGCCACCCTGTGGGTAGCGTGATCAAGGAAGAACCACGTGTTGGCCTACGCTACTTACATTGCAGCTTGTGTGAAACACAGTGGCATGAAGTGCGCGCCGAGTGCACATCATGCGGCGAAAGCAAGGGCGTGTTCTTGTGGGCTGAAACCGAAACTAATGCCGCTATTCGGGTAGAAAGCTGCGACACCTGTAAGGGTTATACCAAGATGTTCTTTACTGACATCAACCCAAGATTAGAAGTAGCAGCCGACGACTTGGCGACCTTAGTGATGGATAGCCACTTGGTTGAGCAAGGATACAGTGTAACCACGGTAAATCCGTTACTGCTGGCTCATGAGCAAGAGCCTCAGCTTGATAAAGAGCTTCAGCCAAGTGAAAAGCCTCTGCTTGATGAAGAGCCTCAGCCACATCAACAGCAAAAGGTTGGCGACATCCACTAGTACCACATAAGCCAATCAAGAGCCGCATTTCGGTGCGGCTCTTTTATTTGGCTAGTTCAATTAACTCATTTCTATAAACAGACAATCAGACGAAGACCTATGACTCAAGCTATCAACTCAACCAAAGCCCTCTACCGTTGTTTGCCCGCAATGGACAGCTTGCTACTGATACCTCAAGTGATAGGTTTTATCGAGCAGCAGGGCAAACCCTGGATTAAGTCCTTGCTGGCACAAATGCTTAAAGATGCGCGGCAGCAAATTGCACTGCAGCAAAGCTTGCCAAGCTGGTGTTTGGACGTAAGCCTGATTGCCGAAGAGCTCGTTTGTCGTATTACTCGCGCGCAGCGCCAAAGCATGACCCCTGTGATTAACCTAACTGGCACCATATTGCACACTAACCTTGGCCGCTCGCAGATGTGTGAAGCAGCGATTAACGCGGTCACCCAAGTGATGCGCAGCCCGGTGCCACTTGAATTTGATATGGGCCAAGGTAAGCGCGGCCATCGTGACAGCGCAATATCAGCACTTATCCATGAGCTAACGGGCGCAGACAGTTGCTGTATCGTTAATAACAACGCTGCCGCGGTTTTATTGATGTTGGCCGCGACCGCCGCCGGTAAAGAGGTGATTGTATCGCGCGGTGAGCTGGTGGAGATTGGCGGCGCGTTTCGTATTCCCGATATTATGGCCCAGGCGGGTTGTAAGCTGGTGGAAGTGGGCTGCACGAACCGCACTCATCTTAAAGATTACGCCGCCGCGATTACTGAAAACACCGCGGCAATTATGAAGGTGCACACCAGTAATTATCATATTAGTGGTTTTACTAAAGTTACCGAAGAAGCTGAATTAGCTGCACTGTGTAAAGAACGCGGCATCGCATTAATTTCCGATCTTGGCGGCGGCGCACTGACAGATCTATCGCGCTTTGGTTTATCAAAAGAGCCAATGCCGCAGCAGATGCTAAAAGATGGCGTCAATCTAGTGAGTTTTTCTGGCGATAAGCTGCTGGGTGGCCCGCAAGCTGGCTTAGTCGTTGGCGACGTAGAGCTAATCGCTAAGCTGCAAGCGCATCCATTAAAGCGTGCACTGCGCTGCGATAAAATGACCTTGGCTGCACTCGAGGCGACCTTGATGCAGTACCGCAATCCCGAAGCGCTAGATACCCAGTTACCTATCTTTAGAAAACTGTCTCGTCCTTTGGTTGAACTTGAACGGCTTGCACAAAAGCTTCAGCAGCAGTTAGCTGGTAACGTCAATATCAGCTTGTTTGATGTGACAATCAAATCTTGCCAAACCCAAGTGGGCAGCGGTTCGCAGCCAGACGTTCTACTGGAGTCCATCGCACTGTGTTTCTCTGTTAATCCTGCGACAGCAAAAAAATACAGCACACTAAGTGTGTTGCAACTGGATAAGCTATTTAAAGCCACAAGTACCCCTATTATCGGTCGTATTACGGCCAATCAATTGTGGCTAGATTTGCGTGGCACTGATAGTGACAGCCAGCTTATTGACGTCCTGACAACAAGCCTACTCAGCTTTGAGCAAAAGATCGTCGGTGAGCGAGAGCTCGCCGCAGCGCAAGAGCCTAGTCAAACGTCTGCAGCTAGCGTGGAGACAGCGTCATGATTATTGTTACTGCAGGTCATGTGGATCACGGCAAAACTAGCCTCATTCAAGCGCTAACTGGCACTGATGCCGACCGCTTACCAGAAGAAAAACAGCGCGGCATGACTATCGAACTGGGTTATGCCTTTATGGATCTCGCAGGTGGTGAGCGCCTGGCGTTTGTTGATGTGCCGGGCCACAGCAAGTTTATCAATACCATGCTCGCCGGAGTGAGCTGCGCTAAGCATGCGCTGCTGATCATCGCTTGTGATGATGGGGTGATGCCACAAACTCACGAGCATTTAGCCATTTTACAACTGCTTAATCTTGAACACTTAATCGTGGTACTCACCAAGCAGGATAAAGTTGATAGTGAGCGGGCCGAGATGGTCAAGCTTGAGGTCAGTGAGCTACTGGCAACACATCAAAGACAAAGTGATATCTATGTAGTATCGGCGCAAACTGGCTTTGGTATTAGTGATTTAAGCGATGCGATTACCCAGCTTGCTGAAATACAAATGGCAAAGCTAAAACAGACTCGAGAGCAAGCCTGTTTTCGTATGGCAATCGACAGAGCCTTTAGCGTAAAAGGTGCAGGTCTTGTGGTCACCGGTACTGTGATTAGTGGCCAAGTTAGCCAGGGGCAAAGCCTGTATTTATCTGGCCAGCGAAAGCCGGTAAAAGTGAGAACCTTACATAGCCAAGGGCTGGTGAGCGATAGCGCGCAGCATTGTCAGCGAGTAGCACTGAACCTTACCGGCGTAGATCAACACCGCGGCGCAGAGCGCGGCGACTGGCTTACCGCGTTAGCACCTAGTGTTGCTGCTAATGAAGCGCCAAAAGTGATTTGTGGCGTATTTGAGTCTTGCTTGCCATTTAAGCACTGGCAAAGCGTGCAAGTGCATCTTGGTAATCGCCACACTACCGCGCGCTTAGGCTTACTGCAAAACCTGGCAGACGGCAGTGCCTTGGTTGAGCTGCAATGTGAGCAGCCACTAGGTTGTGTCGAGCAAGATCGCATTATAGTGCGCGACAGCGCCGCTAAAACCACCTTAGGTGCGCTGCGGGTGTTAGATATTAACCCGCCAACCCGTGCCAAGCGTAGCGTTGAGCGTTTAGCTTATTTAGAAAGCCTTAAGCTGTGCGGCTCGCTAACGGCGAGTTTGCAGGTGCAAATAAACCACCACTGCGTAGCAAAGTCCGCTTTTATGTGGGCGAATCAGTTGACTGAACAAACACCTTGTTTGGCTGATGAGCAGGTGATTAGTCTCGGTGGTTATCTGTTATCGAGCGGATTGCTTCAGCAGATTGAAGCGCAACTACTGGCACTTATCGCTAATTATCATCAGCAATCGCCTGAGCTATTAGGTTTGAGTATTAATCGCCTACAGCGCATGACTCATAACCAATATCCACTGCCTGTATTGTTGAAACTAACCGATAGCCTCAGAGAACAAAAGCAGCTGCAAAGTACCCGCGGCTTATTGCATCTGCCACGGCATAACCTAGCACTGTCGGATGCTGATCAGCAGCTGTGGTCGCAGATAAAGCAGCAACTGCTTAGTGCCAACAGCCCGTTATGGTCATCAGACTTAGCTCAAGCGTTAAATCTTGAGCTGACTGTCGTTCGCACGCTGTGCCGTAAGCTCATCCAGTTAGGGTATCTGTCGGCGATTATTAAAGACCGCTTTATGCTCACCGAAAGTCTGTATTTCTATGCCGATGTGATCCGCAAACAGATCGATATGGCTGGTGAGCTAAAAACTGCCGATTTCAATTCGATTATCAAATTAGGCCGCAAAGCCAGTATTCAGCTTTTAGAGTTTTATGACCGTAGTGGATTAACGTGGCGCAAGAAGAAAGATAATTCGAGAGTGATACGCGATAGCAGTATTTTTATCGCAAGTGATTTGGCGGAAGAACATAGGAGTTGAACCTACCCGGGACTGCTGGCAGCCCCACCTGGATTTGAAATCCAGACGTTTCACCGGAAACGACGTTCTTCCGTATCACTTGCGGAGAATAATAAGTAATTGTTTTTAGCTAGACAATATCAGTGGCAGGCTAACTTTATTAATTGTGAGTCTACATTGCATTTATCGATATTTAACATGATGAGTGGGACATTATTTACCAGGCACATAGAGTGCTGTGACGGTGGGGCTTTAAATTTTAAACGATATTAATCGACTTATATATTGACTAAGTGTGAGTCCTATTTACCTCTATCCATTTATCGATATTCAGATCGCTAGATGGGACATTATTTAGCAGAAGAAATGGAACAGATATATGACGGAACTTGTGTGTGGCTTAAATAATATTACCGAGCAGACAGCAGTAACATGTTTTCGTAATGATAGAGAGCAGTCATTAATCGAAACGGTAGCGAAAGAGGTCAGAGTCGCGCTGATTTATAATGGTATTTCTCATGTCGTAATGATGGCCTGTCCAACGGCATTAAAAGAGTTCGCCATTGGCTTTAGCTTGTCAGAATCAATTATTGAAAGCGTACGTGATATCCGTTCGATTGAGATTGAAGCCATTGCCACTGGGGTGTTGGTGCATATTGAGGTTTCTCAGCGCTGCTTTATGCAGTTAAAACAGCATCGCCGCAGTCTTGCCGGCCGCACAGGGTGCGGCCTTTGCGGTGTCGAGCAGATAGAACAAACGGTGAAACCGACCGTAAAAGTCACAGGCACTGAAAAATTCAACCTAAACAGCTTAAAATTGGCATTATCTAATCTGCATAAGCATCAAAATGCATTTAATTTGACCGGTGCCACACATGCTGCTGCCACCTTGTCGGCAGAAGGTGATATTATGTGCTGCTTCGAAGATGTGGGGCGTCATGTCGCGCTAGATAAATTAATCGGTCATATCAGCTGTGATCCTCTGACTCGTCATTCGGCGTTGTTATTAACCAGTCGAGCCAGTTTTGAAATGGTGCAAAAAGCAGCTATTGCAAATATTAGTATTATATTTGCAATTTCTTCAGCAACTTCGTTAGCGATTGATATCGCAAACAGATCGAATATTACTTTGGTTGGGTTTTGTCGTGAAAATAGAGTGACAATATATACCCACCCTGAAAGGTTGTATTTATGTGATAAAACACTAAGTAATGTTGAAAATAATAACTTAGCTGTGATCTAGTTAAGCTTTTTACTCAGCGTTTAGTGTTTAGTGTTCAGTGTTCAGTGTTCAGTGTTCAGTGCGTGTTTCAAATTTTAGCCTTAAATTTAGTTGTTTAATTAATAACTTGGTTTTATTAGTTATGCAAAGGATTTAAGGCTGATTTTAAGTGCTTAATTTAAGCTTTTGGATCAAGTGCTTAAATTAAGTGTTTTATTTCATCTTCATGTTAGTTGGTAAATTTTAAATATGTGGTTAACGTTTAAAAATCAGTTTTTTATTAAATTCTGGTCGCCTTTTGCCGCCGTTATTGCAGCGGGTATATTGTCGACTTACTTTTTTGGCCTAACAGGCTCACTTTGGGCGGTTACCGGTGAGTTTACTCGCTGGGGTGGGCATATATTGCAGTGGTTTGGTGCTGAGCCAGAGTCATGGCAATACTTTCAAATCATCGGCTTACAAGGCACACCACTTGATCGCGTTGGCGGTGTGATGATTATTGGTATGTTTGGCGGTTGTATGGCTGCGGTGCTGTGGGCAAATAACCTAAAGCTGCGTATGCCTAGCTCTAAAAAGCGTATTGCGCAGGCATTAGTGGGCGGCATGATCGCAGGCTTTGGTGCGCGTTTGGCGATGGGCTGTAACTTGGCGGCTTTCTTTACCGGTATTCCGCAGTTTACCTTGCATGCCTGGATCTTTGCTTTTGCTGCCGCTGCAGGTACTTATATCGGCGCTAAGATCACCTTGTTACCGTTTTTCCGCTCTACTGCCACGCTAAAAGCGGGTGGCCTGAAGAAAATTGCTAAGCCAAATCCGAATCAAGTACAAAACCGTTTTCGCCTAGGTTGGCTGGTATTTGCGGCCATGATTGGCTTGTCGCTTTATGTGATGCAAAGCTCGACTAAGCTTGGTATTGCCATGTTTATGGGCATGATGTTTGGTCTATTGATTGAGCGTGCGCAGATCTGCTTTACCTCAGCATTTAGAGACATGTGGATCACCGGTCGTACTCATATGGCTAAGGCGATTATTTTAGGCATGGCGGTGAGTGTTATTGGCATCTATAGCTACGTGCAGCTAGGCATGACACCTAAAACATTATGGGCCGGCCCGAATGCGGTCATTGGTGGCTTGCTGTTTGGTATTGGTATTGTGATCGCGGGCGGTTGTGAAACCGGTTGGATGTACCGAGCACTTGAAGGCCAAGTGCACTTTTGGTGGGTCGGTATTGGTAATATTATTGGCGCAACGATTCTGGCTTATTACTGGGATAGCTTAGCGGCTCCGTTAGCAACGAGTTGGGATAAAGTGAACCTGCTCGATGTATTTGGTCCATTAGGTGGCTTAGGTGTGACTTACTTGCTTTTGGGCTTGTCGTTTGTGCTGATTTTAATGTGGGAACAACACTTCTTTAAAAAGCAAAAGCGTCAGCAACAAGCCGTTGCAGCAAAGCTTGCAGAGCTAGCCTCTGCGCCATTAGCAGCAGTGCCAGTAGCACCAACGATTCAAAGCTAACAAGCCTTGATAGGAGTTGGTAGGGCAGCAGTTACCTGTCGTTATTGAGAGCGAGTAACTATTAGCTATCAACTCTCAAGGAATGAATTGATTTACTTTATATGCGGCGCAAGCTGACTTGAGCCGCCCCTTTGCTGAGGAGCATATTATGCCAGCATCTATCGTACCTGATTACAATTTAGAAATTTATGGTGAGCCTTGTCCTTACCCTGCCGTTGCTACTCTTGAAGCTATGGCGTCACTCAAGTCGGGTGAAGTGTTAGAAGTGATTACCGACTGCTCGCAGTCAATCAACAATATTCCTAACGACGCCAAGAACCACGGCTATGAAGTGTTAGATATCAGCCAGCAAGGCGTGATGTTACGCTTTTTGCTTAAGAAGTAAGAAGTAAGCAGTCAGCGTTGATTCTGGCAATAAAAAAGGCACTCATAGAGTTAATGCCGATCATTTAGCAGTTTATTGATCGGTTGACCGATCTTTATAAGATGGCAAAATCCGAGTGTTTTTAAACA